>CALKMO010000145.1 GCA_937991785.1 uncultured bacterium
GGCGCGATCGGCGACAGGCCCGCGGCTGAAGAAGACCGTCAGCATCGAGCCGACCCGGTTTATGCATACGGTCCGCCCGGCGCCTGCCGCCGCTTCTCTAAGCCCTTCCTCCAGCGCCGCGGACCGCTCTTCGAGTTTTTCGTACACGCCCTTCTTCCGAAGCGGCTTGAGCGTCGCCAAACCCGCCGCGCACGCCGCCGGGTTGCCCGAGAGCGTTCCGGCCTGGTAGACCGGCCCCAGCGGCGCCAGCAGGTTCATTATCTCCCGCCTGCCTCCGTATGCAGCGCACGGCAGCCCGCCGCCGATTATCTTGCCCAGCGTAGTAATGTCCGGCCTGATACCATATCTTTCCTGGGCTCCTCCGTAGGCCACGCGGAAGCCGGTTATGACCTCGTCGAAGATCAGGATCGCCCCCGACGAGTCGCACAGCCGCCTGAGTTCTTCCAGGAAGCCCGGCGCCGGCGGCACCACGCCCATATTGCCCGCGACCGGCTCGACGATGACCGCCGCGATTTGCCCTCCGGCGGCGCCGAAAACGGCCCGCGCGGCCTCGATATCGTTGTACGGTATCGTCACCGTGTCCCGCGCGGCGCCCTCCGTCACGCCGGCGGAATCGGGCAGGCCGAACGTCAGAGCTCCGGAACCCGCCTTTGACAGCAAAGCGTCGGATGAGCCATGGTAGCAACCGTCGAACTTTACGATCTTCGGCCGTCCGGTAAAGCCCCTGGCGAGGCGCACGGCGTGGGCGCAGGCCTCGGTCCCGGAGCTTACAAGGCGCAACATCTCCATCGAAGGCACGGCCCGGCGGATCGCCTCGGCCAGCTCGACCTCGAGCATCGTCGGCGCGCCGTAGCTGGTCCCCCGTCCGGCCGCCTTCCGCACCGCCCGCGCCACCGCGGGTTGCGCATGCCCGGCAACCATCGCGCCCCACGATGCGACGTAGTCTATGTATACGTTGCCATCCTCGTCGGTTACCCGGCAACCCTTCGCCTTCCGCACGAAGAACGGCTCCCCACCGACAGACCTGAACGCCCGCACCGGGCTGTTGACTCCGCCGGGCAGCACGTCGAGCGCCCGCCGAAATGCCGACTTCGATTTCGCCATGCCCCTCTTAGGCATTCTCTTTTCCTCCGCGAACCGTTACCCTGGCGCTGCCCCCGCGGCGTCCGCGGAGAACGCGCCGACCTCTGTTCGACTATTCGGGCTGCGCCAGGAAGTAGATCGGACGCAATGGGAGGAGACTCTTGTCTTCATCCTTAAGCCTGTCGTAAAATTGCAGCCAGAGGCCGATGAACCTGTCGAGATCTACGAGTTCGACGTGAACGTGCGAGCTGCGCGCCGCGTTACGGGCATCGGGCGTGAATCCGCCGGTGGATATGAAGACCCCGACATCTCCATCCTTCTGCAGCAATCCCATCAGCTGACGAACTTCCTGAACGCTCGCAGCGGATCCACGATGTTTGATCTGCACCTGTATGCGCGGCGACTCGGTCCCAAGCGGGTCGCGGTAGGCGACGATATCCACTCCCCCATCCTTCCCTCTCGGGGCCACGAAGGGAGTATAATATCCCATGCCGCGCAGGAGGGCTGCGGCGAGGTCCTGGAACTCGTATGCGTTCTTCAAATTAATGTGCTGTTGTATCCCTTCGATCGCTCTTTGCTCTATATCGTCGTAGGAAACCGTCGGCGACGCGGTTCGTTCATCTATTTTTTCCTCCTCGCGGCCACTGATATGCTCTTCCCGCCATCTGTCGTATGCCTCCCCTGCTCGCCTCAATAGTTCCTCCGGTCCGAACTTCAAAGCCTCCTCTCCTTCAGGCGTCAGATACCATATCCCCTTCTTCTTTACGAGGTATCCTGCCTTCTGGCATTCTATGCTGTAAAAATGCAGGAAACTTTCCCATCGGGCGTATCCGGATTTTTCGTGCCGTTCCAGCGCCCAAGAGTCCAACTTCACAGTTTCTTCGATCTTGGCTCTAAGGCCTCGCAACGGCATTTCCTTCCCGTTATCCCTGAGAATAGAAAGCGCCGCGTGGATAACCTTAGCCCCCAGTTCCCGCGAAGGGGATGGCTTGTCATCGTTTTTCATCTTTCGGATCCCTATTTTAAGTCCGATAATTTCCTATCCATGTCCGCAATTTTTGAGACCACCGGATTGTATCGCGTCGGAAACGCAGGACAAGCCGGGCGGATACAGGATCCCGCCGGACGAGCAGCCGCGCCGCGATATTTATGATACAATGCCCATGTCCGGCCTCCGCTATTTCAGGAACAGTTCCACCACCGGCACGACCGCGTTGGGTTTCACGACAGGCAGATCGAGGATCAGCGTATCCTTAGCGATCCCCCTGGACGCGTCGTCCTTCCCGGCGCCCCCGTCGCGGAACCTGACTTCGCTGGCGTCGTTTAGCAGCTGCGCGTAGGCGACCTTGCCGCCGAGGCCGTCCACGTAGAGCTGTTTGAACGGCCATGCGTATATGTGCAGGTACAGCCTCTTGCCGTTTTGCGTGAAGCGGCAGTCCTGCGGCGCCTTGAACTCGCTTTGCGTGCACCCGTATATCGAGCGGGAATGCAGCCTCATCCAGTCGCGATACACGCCGAGAGCCTTCATCGCCCTGTCGTCGAAGGCGCCGCGCGCGGTCGGCCCCACGTTCATAAGCAGGTTCCCGCCGCAGGAAACGGTGTTAACAAGCATTTGTATGAGCTGCTCGGGACTCTTCCATGTCGCCTCGTCCCGATGGTATCCCCACGAACCGCTGAACGTCTGGCACGCCTCCCAGACGACCGGCTTTCCGTCCACCCGCACCCAATCCCTGGGCTGATACTGCTCGGGCGTGTGGAAATCCGCCTTCCCCGGAAGATCCAGGCGATTGTTGACCATTATGCCCGGCTGAAGCCGGCGCGTCAGGGCCAGCAGTTTCTCGCTCTGCCAATCGTTTCTCCCCTTCCCCTTCATCCCCTTGTATTCGCGGTCGGGATAGGAAAAATCGAACCAAATGATATCAACCTTGCCGAAGCGCGTGAGCAGCTCGCGGACCTGCCCGTACATATACCTGGCGTATTTGCGGACGTCCCTTTTCTCGTTCATCTTCGCGGCGTCGGGATGGTCGCGCATCGGGTGGAACACGTCTATCGGGAAATCCGGGTGGTGCCAGTCGAGCAGCGAGTAGTAGAAGCCGACTTTGAGCCCTTCGGCCCTGAATGCCTCGACCATCGGTTTCAAAAGGTCCTTCCCCCAGGGAGTCCTGGTCGCCTTGTAATCGGTAAGTTTGCTGTCCCACAGGCAGAAGCCCTCGTGGTGCTTCGTCGTTATGACGAAGTACTTCATCCCTGCCTCGCGGGCCGTCCTGGCCCATTCCCGCGGGTCGTAGAGGTCCGGGTAAAATCGGTCGAAGTATTTTCTGTAAATATCGTCCGGAATCTGCTCGCGGCTTTTCACCCATTCGTGCCGCGCCGCCAGCGCGTAAGTCCCCCAGTGTATGAACATCCCGAACCTGTCTCGGACGAACCAGCTCGCGTCTCCTTTCGTCTTCTCCGGAGCGTACATCGCGGCATCCTCCTCTCGGCCGATTCCCTTTGTCCGGTTTTACCGGGCGGCGAAGGCGCCCGTTCCTCGTGCGCGTACTTTCGCGCTTTTCATGTTCGGCTTCAAGCCCTAACCACCGATGTGCAGGACGGCAGTACGGCCTCTATTTTGCCGCCTTTTCGGGATCCGGACGCGGGCCGTAGTGCGGCAGCGGGTCGCCGAGTTCGTAGGCGCCCAGGTCCGGTGCGGCGCCCTTGTAACCGTCGCTTATCCCCGGCAACACTGTCCCCTTGTCAACGGCAGGCGAACCCTCCCTGAGTCGCTGGTCGTTCGCAGATACTGGGAATATCTTTTTCTCGTCGTCGGGCGGTTCTATCGCGGCGGCGTAAACTCCGCCGTCCTTGAACTTGAACTCATGCCCGTGCTGCTGGATCGGGCCTTCCTTGCGCAGCCGGTCGAGCGGCGGCAGGTTCTTCCTGCTCCATCTCGCGTGCGATGCGAACGAATCGCCCACCACGCCGTTGTAATCCATCGTGCATGCGATCAGGTCGGTGCCGAAGTTTATCGCCGGCCCGCCTCCCGTACCGGCGAACAGGTTGTTGTAAAGATGGATGTTCACGTTGGCCTCCGGGGTGCCGACCTGTATGGCCGTGCCTTTCTTTATCGAGGAGTTGTGGGCGATGAGGACGCCGGAGGAGTAGTTGTGCAGCTTGAAGGTCTCGACGCAACTGTTGTAGATGGCGTTGCGGAAGATGAACACCGGGCCGCCGCGGACCGGCTGGCAGCTTATGCCCTGGAAGACGTTCGTCAGCCTGTTGCGGAAGCAGCGGACGTTCCAGTCGACGTAGTCGGTCTCGATGCCGTCGTCGGTGCATTCGGTTATCTCGTTGAGGTAGAAGTCTATCGCGATGTTTTTCGGGCCGCGCAGGCAGGAGATGCCGTCGGCGACCCCGCGAATGCGGTTGTGGCAGACGGCGTGTCCCTGGCCGCCTATGTCTATGCCCGCCGTCGGCTCGATTCCCTTCGTCCGCGGCCATGTGGACGGTCCGGTTATCTCGTTGTCGGCCACGTAGAAATTCCTGGAGTCGCGGGCCGTGATGCCTGAAGAGACCTTTTCGAAGCGGCAGTAGCGCACCGTGATATCCGAGGCGCCGTCTGCAGAAATGCCTCCGCCGCTGATTACCAGGCTGTCGAAGGCCACGAACTTTTTGCCGCCCGCTCGGATGCCGCCGGTTACTACCGCATCGCCTGCCGGCATGCCTCGCCATACTATAGGCTTGCCCGGCGCCCCTTCCTTCGATACGGCCAGCGGACCGGCATACTCGCCCGGCGCCAGCCATATCGTGTCCCCGGGTTGCGCGGCGTTCTGGGCGGCGGCCAGCCCCCTGAAAGGATCCTCCTTCGTTCCGGATCCGCCCCCGCCGCCCGGCGCCGCGTATAGTTGCCTGCCTCCGCCCAGCCGCGGCGGCTCGGCGCGAGTGCGCGCCTTCCGGACCTCTTCCACCTCGCCTCCGTCCGGGTCCTTCAGCTTCACCCTGAGTTCGTATTCGGTATCCGGCTGGAGGTCGAAGGCGCTCCCCGCGAAGCGCCACGTCCCGGCCGGCACATTGACCTTGTAGAAATACGAGTTGTGTTTCTGGTACTGGGACGGGGTCGGGCTGTCCATGGCCCTCATAAGCGGGTACGATGCCTTCCACGCGGTCTCCCCGGCCTTGCGGTACTCCAGCGTAACTTCGGCGTTTTTGTTCGCGTCGCCATCGATGAGCCAGCAGACCCCGAGCGAGACGAGCGTCGGGGGGTCTACCGTAAGCTGTCCGGGCTTCGACGCGTTTTCGCCTTCGCCGGCGACCGCCCCCCCTGCCGCAGCCGCAGCCGCGATACCGGCAAATAACCACCGGCCGAAAGAACGCCCCGCGCGTACCCGCAATGCGACACGTGCCGCGTATTGTCCGGCCATCGAAAGGACCCTCCCGTCGCCCCGGGAACCGATCCGCCCAACCTTATCTGGCCCCAAGCATCCGGAAGGCGATCTTTATCGGAGTATCGCCCTTCTCCGGGTGCTTCTCGTAGGCTATCAGTGCCGTACCGGCGCCGTCGGAGGCCGCAGCCGGTTCTGCCGCCGGGCCCGCAAACGTACCCGACAGGACGAACGCCTGTTCAGGCTTGCGCTCCCCAGCCTCGGACACCTTAACCGCGCACACGGCAAGGTATGGGCCGCCCGGCGGCTTTTCCATCCTGGTCTCGTGCCAGGCGACCACATAATTCGATCCGTCCCATGCGGCGGAGGGCGACTGGATCCGCCCGCCCTTGTCGGATAAGTGCAGGCGTTTTAACGGTTTGCCTTCCGCGTCGAGCACCATGGCCGTCGAGCCGTTGGGGGCGTTGCCGCGGCCGGCCGAGGTGTCGGTCCTCCACGCCGCCAAGTAGGTCTTCGCACCTCCCGCCAGATATGCCGGGCTGGCTTGCCTTCCCGGCCCGTGATCCTTTTCCTTGTATATCGCGGCCTGCAGCGCCTTCCCCTCGGCAAAGAACGTCCCGCCGGCAGGCGGATCCCGGTACGCGGCTCCGGACCAGCCCATCGCGCACCACAACACCAGGCTCTTGCCGCCCCCCTGCGATGCCGCCGCAGGGTAGTAGACATGGTAACCCGGCTTAAGCCCCGAATAAAGCAGCACCCCCTGCCCGTCCGCCAACTTGCCTTCGGCCGAGACGCGCGCCCCGTAGACCTCGTACTTCGAGCCTGACCGGAAATCCTGCCAGACCACGACGAAATCGTTCCCATCCCACGCTGCGTCCGGGCACGCCTGGTTGTTCGCCGCCGCGGCCACGGCGAATCCGTCCGGGTCGAGCACCTTGCCTTCCGGCGTCACGCGCGCCGCGTAGACGTCCCAGTCCTTACCGTTCCTGATGTCGTGCCATACGACGAGGAAAACGCCCTTGCCGAAGGCGACGCGCGGGTGCTCCTGAATATCTTTCGCGCCGCATACAACGAAAGGCTCGGCATCGAGCGGCTTCCCGGATTTGTCCACGCGGCACCCGACGATATCTCCGATCCCCAGGCCGTCGAAGCCCTTGCGCAGATCTCCCTTGCCGATGCGGCCGGACTGCCAGACGATCAGATAAACATCCCTGCCGAAAGCGGCCGCGGGCGTATATGCGTCGCGGGAGTCGTGGATCGGAAGGCACGTCTCCGGCGACAGCTCCTCGACGGCCCGTGCCGGCGGCGACGCTACCGCCGCCGCGGCCAGGGCACTCGCGACCGCGGCCGCCGCCGCGGATGCCTTGGGCCGAAGGAATCGTCCGGACTCAGCAAACGAATCGCGCGCGGTCATCGAGGCCGGCCTCCTTTTCACTTTATCCGGCGCAGCCGGACAAGCTGCGCCCCGTTCCAGTGCGGGACGGAGAACACGATGTCCCCCTCCGCGTTCAAATGGGATCCCCAGGACTCGCTGCCGCCCAGTCCGGACGGCAAGCCGGACCCTATGAACCTGACGCAGTCCTTCTCGCGCGTGCACGCCCATATCTCCTCCTTCGACAGATCCAGGCGGAAGAACGTCATGGTGTCGTTTGGCGACACGTACAGGAAGTTCCTCTTCGGATCGTCCGGACCGAAGTAGCTGCCCATCTCGTTATAAAGGTCCGTACCCTTGAACGGCCCGGCCTCGTTGCGCTTGCGCTTGCCCGGATCGTCCTTCTGCGAGATCGGCAGCACGCCGTGGAACGAACCGTCCTTGAGATCCCAATACCACACATACCACTTCTTCGAACCGTATCCCGATGCGTATATCCGACCGTTGACATCGTCCATGTTCAGGTAGCATGGGAATGTCGCCCCGCCAACCTGCTCCTGCATGTCCAGTTTGAGTTCTTTCTCGATCTTTCCTTCGGCGTTCAAGAACGCCAGGCGGTCGGAGTACGCGACGAGGATGATCAGATGCCCCTCGTTATCGGCGGTCATGCCGCCGATGCCGGTTTTCGGAGGCATGGGGATCGTCTTAATCTCCTGCTCGACCAGGTCTATACGGCGCAGCGCACCGCCGAAGTAAGGTTCGGTCAGGAAGACATACCTGCCGTCCGGCGAACCGGCGCCGCGGGAACGGTGGCTGTAGTCCGTGCCCCCGAAGCGCGCGCGGCTCAAGGGGCCGTCGAGCATTCCGCGGGCGGCTCCGGCTACGAGGTGGAATCTCTGGGTGGCCGGGTCGTAGGATGTACACCCGTAGGGCCGCATCCGGAGCCGTAAGAACACCTTCCGGCGCTGAGGCCGTCGCCGTACCACATGGCCTCCGATGCCTTCCCTCCGAGGAAGCCGCAGGCCCCGGAACCTACGTAGCCCTCGGGCGTGGGCTTCCACCTCGCGTCCGGATGCCAGACGGGGATGTCGAATTTCACGGCGCCGCCGGCCTCGACCGCCGGTTTCAACTCGCCGCCGGAAGCCTCCGCCGCCTCCGCGCAGCCGCCGGAACCCCGGCATGACCGACGGTCCGAAGAGACCGGACCTTCCGACGTAGCGATGGAAACCGGCGCCCTGTTCGGCATGCCGCCCCAAGCGGCAACCGCCAGGATCAGACCGGCCGCCTTCCGCAGCGAAACGCACATGCGAAAGTCCCTCCTAATGCCGCATCCCGCACCTCTCGACCATTCTTACTCCGCCGGGCGCCGTCCGCCCAGCCGCCGTTGCGATCTCGCCCCCCAGCAATCGGCATGATCCATGTGCCGGGGCCCCGAGACCGGATCGCGCCGCCCAAGCGCCGCGACGCATCGCGCCTCGCCTGGATGTCTTCAGGTCCCGCGCCGCATCCCTTCCGCATCCATCCGCTTCCGGCGGGAAGCCCGGTCCTATTTCGCGCGCAGGCCGACCGCCTCGATCCGCATCTTGCCTCCCGCCTGAACGCTTTCGTAGACCAGCAGGAACTCTCCGGCCGGCCCGGCCTCGATCGCCGGATTCTTCGCCTCGTTTCCGACGCCGCCCGCGAGCTTCCGGTCCTTCAGCGTGACGGCGAGCGACTTCGCATCCATCCCGCGCAGCCATATTTCGTAATCGGCCAGGTTCAATTTGTCCGGCAGTATCTTTCCCTTTACCCACGCAAACAGCCACGTCCCTTTGCCGTCCCACGCCACGGCCGGCTTGCCGTACGGCCACATGCCGTCGGCCGTGCCTTTGAAGCCGCCCGGAGCGCCGGCGTGCCAGCGGTCCGTGTTGCCCCACGTGGCCGTATCCACCACATTCGGAACCCGGCGTCCGCATACGTCGCTCAGGTAATATCCGTAATTGACGTTCTCCTCCGGCGCCGATCCGTCGGCGTTGACGCGCGAGCACAAAACCGCGCCGGGGCCGGGCCAGCCCCAAGGATTCGGGAACGACTCGCGAGCCGAGACTGCCATGAAATTCCCCTGCCCGTCGTCGGCCAAGGATATGTCGTTAGGGCAGCGCGTGTTCATCTTGCCCTTGGCGCCCACGTTCTTGATCGGCTTGCCCGTCTCGGCGTCGGCCATGCAGCCGGAGGCGGTCTGGCCGTCGGACCAGGCGACGAGCAGCTTGCCGGCGGAAGCCCTGACGGTCGGCGAATGGCCCGTCTCGGCGTACAGGATCGGCTCGGCGTCAAGGACCCTGCCCTCCGCAGAAACCCTTACGCCGGCGATGCCGTAAGCGTCCCGCCCGCGCGCCTCCTGCCAGACCACAGCGAAATGCCTGCCCGTCCAGGCGGCTGCCGGTCGCGCCTGGTTGCGCGGCCGCGCGGCGATCTCGAAATCCGGGACCCTGATCTTCCCGGTTTTCGCGTCCACTACGGCTCCGCGCACATCGTAGTCCTTCCCGTTGCGGAAGTCCTGCCAGACGACCAGGAACGCATCCGCCCCGGCGGCGACGGCGGGCAGCGACTGCGATTCCGGCGCGCCGCAGACCTTTATCGGGGCGGCATCCGGCGGCTTGAGCGATCCGGCCTCGAGGCGAACGGCGACGATGTCGGCCGTGCCGTTCAGTCCGGGCCAGCCTTCCTGCCAGGCGACCAGATAGACGCCCGACCCGAACGCCGCGCGCGGCCTGGCCAGCAGGTCTCCCTCGGCGATAACAGCCGGGGTTCCCGCCGTAAACTCTGCCTCGCCCCCGCCGGCGGCCCGCCCCCCGACTATGGGCGCGAAGGCCGCGGCGGCAAGGAAGAACGTCATCCCGGCCGATATCGAGATGCCGGCATGCGTAGGCCCATGAGCGATCGGCAGATAGGGGCAGGCCACGCGCCGCCATCCGAACCCGCCCATGCGCCGCGCATGCATAAAGATCGCATACGGTCCGTTCATCGCCCCTCGCCCCCTTTCCTGTCCGACGGCCTGTAAAGCCTTCCGATTCGATTCGTCCACCCGTGGCCGCTCCAGAAGTAGATATCGTGCGGCGGGAGCGGATGGACCCCGTAGACGCCGCACCAGCCCATCCGCGAATCCTTCGCCGGCTCCTCCATGCACTTTTCGTTCCTGGTGTTTCCGCCGGCTATCGTCCGCATCTCACCGTTCTGCCAAACGCGCAGCCCCCAGTCGTCCACGCCGTTCGTGTTGAATCTCTTGCGGTACGGGTCGTACACGATATGCCCGGGCGAATCGTGGAACCCGCAGTTCTTCTCCGGACCGTCGCGGTATCCTCCGCCGGGGCCTACGACGACGACGACTTGCTTTGCAGCCAGGTCCACCTTCCGTATGCAGTGGTTCCACCGGTCCGCCACGTATATGCATCCGTCCGGACCGAAGCACATTCCGCCGCCCATTATCAGGCTGAACTTCGCCGACTCGAGCGGTCCGTCGTCAGGTTTGCCGGGGCCGCCCTGCGGGTTGAGCGTCTCGACCTTGCCGCCGGGCGACACGCGCCGCAGGAAATTGTTATCCATTATGTAGGCGTTGCCGTCCGCGTCGGCTATGACGTTCGAATGCAGATATTTGAAAACCGCCTCCCTCCCCGCTCCGTCGGCCGGTTTCCCTTTCCATTCGGGTTTGGCCGGGTCGCCGGCGACGGTTTCGACCATCCACCTGCCGTCCTTCCGGCTCAGTCGTCGAACGCACCGGTTCGAACGGTCGCCGATGTAAAACCCGTCCTTCCCGTCGGGACATATGGATATCTGGCGGCCCAGGGTAGCCTTCTCGACCGGACCGTCGGCGCAGCCGTAAGTCCCGGGTATCCCGGCGAAAAACCTGAAAGTTCCCTCCTTCGATATATGGAAGATCACCCCGTCGGTGGCGAAATACGCCTCGCCGGAAGGCACGAAGCACAGGCTCCCGGCGTGCGAGAACCCGGCCTCCATGGCCGGCCCTTCGAGTTGACCGCCGGCGTTCGCCGCCCCGGCGAATATCTCGGCGCGCCACTGATCTATGTCGTCAACGTATTTTATCTGCGACTCCGCCGCGCCTCCGATCCCCGCGGCGGCCGCCGCCAATGTCCCCGCCCATATTGCCGCCAAGATCCCTTTGAACGGCAGCAAGCCGCCCCCAGCCGGCGAAACTCTTCTCCTCATCGCTTTTCCTCCGGCCCACACCCACGATCCGATCTCGCACCAAAAAGATCCAGAGCCCCAAATCCTACGGCGCCGTCCCGACGGCCGCTCCAGCCGCCGCCCTGTGTTTGCGCCCCTTTGCGTTGCGTCCTATACCCACGAGCCGCGACCGCCCGGCCCGCTCCCCCGAACGGTACGATAGGCGGCGTCGGAGCAAAATTCCTTGTTCGGGCGGGATCCCAGACGCGAGATCCGCCTCGGCCGCTTCCTTCCCGCGGCGTTCCCGGCCGTCTCCGAGATGCACCGGCGGCCGATCCGCGCATACACAATTACACCGCGGCCGGCGGATGGTTAAGCGGAAAATAAATGTCATGTTATTATGTGTCATAACCGGACCGATGCGGTCGCCGATTCCAGACGGACTGCGCAGGCGCCCTGCGCCAGCTCGGCGGCCCGTTAATGGCCGGGGTCGTACTTCCTGGCGGACAATCTCCAAAGCCCCTAACCCCTGCGGCAGTGCGCCTCCGCCGGCCCGCCGGGGACGTCGCTTCCCTAGCCCTGCGCCGCATCTAGGCTCGAATCCGACTCCGACGCTGGTACGAAAAACGATGTCTGCTATTATCAACGGCGCGGGGATTGCTTTGCCGCTTCGCCCCTTCGGGATTGCCTTCCCGCTTGGACGTTATAGTAAGAGGGTGGCGCGATTGTATGGGGAGCACTTCTATATGACTCGACCCGGCATGGCGGATCCGGAGGCCGATTCGGGCGTCGGGGCCCGCGGCGCGCCCGGAGCTCGGAAGCGCATACTCATCGTAGACGACAGCGCCTTGGCCCGCGACGTGATAACGGAGATGCTCCGTCCCGAGGGATTCGACGTCGACTCCGCCGCTACCGGCGCGGAGGCCATATCGGTCCTGGAAGATTCTGGAGCGGATCTGATCCTGCTCGACGTAATGCTGCCGGAGATGGACGGGTTCGAGACGTGCCGGCGAATCCGGAAAACAGATAATGGCCGGGCGGTGCCGATCATAATGGTGACGGCGCTCACGGCGCGCGAGCACAGGATCGCGGGATTGGACGCCGGGGCCGACGATTTCGTGTCGAAGCCGGTGGATAAGGGCGAGCTGCTGGCGCGCATCAGATCGCAGCTCCGTTCGAAGGCGCTGATGGAGGAGCTCGAGCGGAAGCACGGGGAGCTGGAGGCGCTGCAGGAGTCCCGCGAGGCGCTCGCCAGGATGATACTGCACGACCTGAAGGGTCCCATCGGCGCCATCGAGGGTTGCCTGCATCTGCTCAAGAAGTCGGGCGCGGGCCGCTTTACGGAAGCCGAGTCGAGGTGTTTGGAAAACGGGGAACTTGCCTGCCGCCAGGCGATGAGCCTGCTGCAGGACGTGGCGGTAGCCCTGAGCCTGGAGAGGCGCGAGATGCCGTTGAACGTCCGGAGTTTCGACGCGGCGGCCCTCGTAGAAAAGGGGGCGCGCCTCTTGGAAGGGATCGCGGCTCGCCGGAACGTGTCGTTCTCCTGCGAAATCCCGCCGGATTGCCGGCCACTGACGATCCGCGCCGACCCGGATCTGGTCGTTCGAATCCTTTCCAACCTCCTTATGAACGCCATCAGGCATACGCCTGAGGGAAAACGGGTTGCGGTCCGGGTTTCGCGCGCGGGCGCCGGAATGGAACTTGTCGTGAGCGACGAAGGGGAGGGCATCTCCAGGGACGTCGCGGAACGGATATCGCGGGGGTTCGGTCCGGAGGAGGCGGTGCGGCCGGCGGCGCTTCGAGGCGGCGCAGGAGGCTTGGGACTTTATTTCTGCTGTCTTGCCGCCAAAGCGCACGGAGGGAACATACAGGTCGAAAGCCGACCGGGAAAGGGCAGTCGGTTCCGGGTGCACATCCCTTCTGCGGACCGGCAGGCGCCGGCGGCGGAAGATCCCGATTCGAAGCGGGGGGCGGCCAGAGGTAAAGCCGCGGGGCGGCCCCCCGCCGGGAACTCCGCGGACGCGGCCGATCGGGGCGCTAACGCCTCCGAAGGGCAAGCCGGTTGAACGCGATCGCCAGCCGCATTCGTTTTGGTATCGGGCAGCTCGTCGGCTTATCGGCTTGCCCTGTGTCAGGGCCCACGATCATGCAGGTACGGCAAGCGAATCGCGCATGGTCTATTTGGTGCCGCCGCGTTTTTCCGGCTTCGCTATTTCCAGTTCGGGCAGCTTTTCAGGTTCTTTCTCGTCGGCGCCCGGCGGAAGCCGATTGGCGCCTTCGCGAATGCGCGACGGCTGAGGCTTCGGCAGCGCGTCACCCCTTTCGCCGGCCTCGTCCGTATCTTCGACGACTTTCCCAGGCGGTCTTTTCGCCGACCGCCCATCAGGCTCCGCCCGTCCCTCTCCCTCCGCTTCCTTCGCTGCCTCTTCCCTGTCCTCTCCGCCGATTTCATCTTCCGCCTTTTTCTTTCCTTCCGGATCCGGTCTGCCGTCATCCGCTCCGGTGCGCGGCGTTTTCCGCCGACTGTGCTTAGCGGCGGCCATTTCGTTCTTCTTTCCCTCCAGCCACTTCAGCCAAGCGGAAGCGTCTTCGCCGAAGTCGGACCGCGAGATTCGGCGGAGGACGGCGAGCGATCCGTCCCTTACGGCGCGCCTTTCCGATTTCAGTCCCTCTATCAGCGCCGGCGCGGCCGCCAGAGCCGTCTCGAGGAGAATCTGGGCCGCGGCCTCGCGCATTGGGGCCTCGTCGTCTCCCAGCGCGGCCACCAATGCCGGCAGGAAGCGATCCTGCTTAAGCCGGTTGCGGAGCCGTTCCGCCTCGTCCGCCGCCGCCCTGCCGGGCGATTTCCGCCCGAATTCGATAGCTAGCAGCGCCTCGACGCCCAGATCCGTCAAGCACTCCCGCAACGTCTCGGCGAACTCCGGCCTAGGGCACATCATCGGATCGAGGGCGAACAGGTCGCCCCGGCGGACCAGGACCGCCGCCCTCCCCGCCTCTTTCGCCAAAGCCGCCTCCAACTCGGCCGCCCTGCGGAGGTCCTCTTGGAAATTGATCCTCCCTGCGGCCAGTATCTCGTTTTCCCTGCGCCTCAAGGCTTCTTCCGTTGCGGAGATATCCCTCTGGACCCTGTCGGTCTCGTTCTGCGCCTCACGTACAAGTTTTTCCTTCTCCGCCTCGAGCCTGCGCAGTTCGGTCCGCAGAAAAGCCCTGCGCTTTTCGTCCGTATTCGGGGCGCCCATTTCCCTATGGATATCGTTGATCTGCCGCACGATGTCGTTGAACGGAGCCCACGCCGTATCAAGCCTTTCCCTCAAACGCCTGATCTCCTCTCTCGCGGCGCGCACGCGGTCGTCGGCTTCGGCAGCCGTCTGGCGTCTGACCTTAATTGCGTATAGTTCGAGTTGCTTTTTCCTGAACTCGCGGTAAGGCGCCATGGCCGGATCGTCCTTGACGCGGATCTCGAACGCCAGCGCTTCCCACAGCGGGAAGGCGGCCGGGCGGCCTATCTCCCTCAATATGGCCCGCGCATCGGCCAGGGCGTCCTCGCGCGTCTCCTGCCGTTCCATCCACTTCGGAGAATCGGGCGCGTAGTTGTACGGGTCCACGTATTCCAATATCAGGATTATCTCGGCGACCGCCTGCGCCGCCATCCTGGCCGCCGCCGGGCTCCTCCACATCGGGTCCGGCTTTTTCCCGAGCGATTCTCTGGAGATATCCGGCGGCGGATCGTGCGGGCGCGTCTGCCTGGCCGCCTGCGCCACGAACGCCCTCCAGCTATCCAGCACGCTGCCGCCAGAGAAGATGGCGCAGTGCAGCCCGTCCGCGCAGCATGTGCGCCATGCGGCCGGCGCCGCCAGCGCGGCCGCGGCGAGCGCAGCGAGAAAGCTTGCGGCAGCGCGCGGAATCCGGCGCCGCGAAGCTCGGTCGAACCGCATCGGTTCCGTCGAAATATTCATCGGATACGATCTCCGCGCGGGGCGCCGGCGCGCCCGGCGCCGTGCGCTTTGCCTTTCACGCCGCCCTCGCTGGAAAGTCGCGCGCCGCGGTTCCGGCCGCCGCCCCGCTTCAATCTATCTTTCGAACGTCCGTTACGCTCCTCCGTGACAGGAGCCTTTCGGCAAGGATATGCGGGAATTCTCTCTTCTTTCTATCCGCCTTCCCGGACGTCCAGTCCACCCAGTGGCGCTCCGCCTCGTCGTACTCGTAGAAGCGGCCGCCGCCTAGTTCAGCCATCATACGGTACGCGGCCCTGTGTTCCGCGCCGTGGAGGCTTTCGATATAAAGCGTCGAGACCAGGAAATCGTCCTCTTTTGCCGCGTTGCCTATCCAGAACGCTGAGGCTTCCGGGCCGCCACCGGCGGCGTCCGGCGTCATGTCGCCGACGATCCATATCGCCCGCCGCGCCTTCAGCCGCCATCTCATCCGCGTCAGCGCATGCGACAGGGCCAGGTTCAGGCCTCCCGATCCCCCGCCGAACATGGCCTCGCGCACGCTCGCGCGCACCTTGTCCAGGTCCCTGGTCATCGGCATCGGCATTATGCGGTACGACAGGCTGTTCTCCGTCGCGCGGTACCTGACCGCCCCGACGCGCATCCGCGGGGCGCGGCGCTGCAGCTCCCGGAGCAGGCTGTCCAGGGCGGTCGAGAGGTACGGCCACTTGTGGAGCAGGCTGCCGGTGGTGTCGTACAGCAGCACGATATCCAGCGGGCAATCGCCGATGTCCCAGGCGTACGGGTCGTCCGGGGCCGAGCCGTTGGTCTCCAGCGGCCCCTTCCACATCGGCGAAACCGCGCGCGGCCTCGGCGCAGGCAGCTTGAACTCCGCCCCGGCCTTCTCCAACCACGCCTCCCACATCGCCGCGTCGCTCCCGAAGGACTCCCCGGTCAGCTCGGCCAGCGCTTCGGCCAGATCCGCCCTCAAGTTCCTGTCGGTGCCTCCGGCGGCCTTCAGACGCCCTATGATCGCCGGTATCGCGCGGGCGCATCGCAGCAGCGCCAGCGCCTCGGCGGCG
>CALKMO010000146.1 GCA_937991785.1 uncultured bacterium
CCGGCCCGGCCAGCACATCCGCGAACGAACGGACGAGGTCCTTCCCGCCGAGGTACCCGAGGACGGTCTCCCACCGGGCGCGCTGGTTCTCGTGGATGAGCAGCGGCCGGAAGCCGAGGTTCAGATAAGTCTTTATCGCCGGCAGACGGAAGTCGTCTGTGGAAAGCCAGGCGCGGCGGAATCCCTCTTCGCGCATCCGCCGCAGAGCCGCCAGCGATACATGGTATCCCAGGCGCCTGCCACGGTGGGCCTTCAGCACGCCGACGTAATGCAGCATCCCCGCATCGGGCATCTTGTGCGGCCAATGATATGCTGCCGCGACCGCCGCCGGTTCGTCCTCGACGCAAGCAAACAATATCCGCTCCGGGAGGAAGGAAGGATCGGACCGCATGGTCTTCTCGAAGCTGTAGGTTCCGGGTTCCGCTTCGAACGACTCGTCAATTATCCGCTCCCAGAACCGCTCCAAGCCCGGCCGGAAGCATTTTATCGAGCAACCGTCCGGCGGCGCGGCGCCGGGAAGTCCATCCAGATCCGGCCTGAGCATGTGAATCTGCGGTTTGAGGACTTCCCGGCCGGAAGGCTGGGATTCCGAGCGGCATCCGAAGGTACCGGCACCGCAGCGTTCCGTCTCGCCGCGGCCGGACTCTTTCGACCCGCTTCCGGATTCCCGAGCCTCTTCACGGTTTCGCATAGATCGTTTTCCGAACCTTCTTTTCCAGCCATCCGCGGACAGACGGCGGCGCCCCGGCATCGGTCACGACCGCGCCGATCTCGGACCACTCGGCGAACTTGACGAATGCCGCCGCGGCGAACTTGCTGCTGTCGAGCGCCAGTATGGTTTTCTCCGCGCCGGCGATCATGGCCCTGGATACGCGCGCGACGCTTTCGTCGAGCGTGAAAGCGCCGTCGGGAGAGGCGCCGTCGGCGCCGAGTATGGCCAGCGACACGCGGAACCTGCGCAGGTTTTCCTCGGTAAGAGGACCGGACAGGTCGGGGCTGTTCTTGCGGACCGTGCCGCCGAGCAGTACGAGGTTTACGTTCTCCCGCGCGTACAGTGCGGATGCGATGGCCAGCGAGGACGTGAGCACGGTCAGGCCCGGGATGCCGGCTATCGCCCTGGCAATCTCAAGCGTCGTGGTGCCGGTATCGAGACTGACGGTCGAACCGGGCGGAACGAGCCTGGCGATCTCCGCCGCTATCGCCCTTTTCTGCTCTATGTTCCTGCGGGCCTTTTCTGCGAAGGCGAATTCCACCACGCCGGTCCTGGCCAGCATGGCGCCGCCGTGCGTTCTGGCCACGCGTCCGGTCTCTTCGAGAGCCGCCAGGTCGCGCCTTATCGTCATGGCGTTTACCCTGAACCTCCGCGCCAGCGCCCTCACGGATGCCTTCCCGTCGCGCTGCAGTATTTCGAGTATTTCCATCTGCCTCTGATTCATATAGGCCTCGCGCCGCTTCTGCCCCGGTTGCCCAAGGCTGCTCGCTATGCAGCCGCCCGCTCGCTGTTCCCCCTCCCGCGACCTGTCGCAGATTCCCGTCTTGATCACGCCTTCGCTTTCGGCGCTTCCGATCGGTCAGCCGCCCTTTTCTTCTCCGCGCGTTCGGCGATTCGAACCAGCCTGGCCCTTTCCTTTTTCAACCGTTTCTCGAATCCGGCATCCAGAGTAATCTCAGGGTCGGCGAGCGCCATCATCTCCCGGATGACCCGTGCCCCCACGCTGTCGGGCCAGGCGTCGGCCAGTTCCCGCGCGGCCTTCATCGTCGCCACCATCTCGGGGCTGGCGGCGATCAGGCGATCCATCATCTCAACGACCTTCCGCGGCTCCAGCACATCCTCCGCCACGGACGCCCAGTCCATCGCGGCCCTGTAGGCGGTGGCGTGCCGTATCAGGTCCTTCATTATCGCCGTGAAGCGCTCCGTCTTCGACTTGTCCGCTCCGGGCGGGAAACATCCCTTCCCCACATCGAACCTCGGACACGCTGCGGTGTCGTTCCGCCACTTGTCCCTTTCGGCCTTCTTCCTGAAGTCCGGAATTTCGTAGGGCCGTCCGTTCTCCACGGACGACCTGTAGGCCAATATGCCTGGTATGGTGCAGTCGGCCGATGCGTAAACGTCGAAGGGACCGCGCTTGCCCTCGAGTATCTCGCGCGCGAACCAGTACAGCACCCAGAAGTCGCCGCCGCCGTGGCCGGTCTTCGCGGCGTATTCCCCAAGCTCGTTCCAGCGTGGCGCCACCTCCAGCTTCGGCGCCTCCCCCGCCGCCCCAAGCCTCAGCCTGAGCTTCCCGTCAATGATCTCGGCGGCTCCCCTGGTCCCCCACAAACGTCTGATGTTCGTATCGTTGGTGGTCGAACCCATGAGGTTGCGCATCAGACCGCCGTTGTCCATCTCTATCAGCGAGGGCCCGATGCCACCCATGCCATCGGGCCTGTCGAGCGGGTAGCCGGCCAGGTGCAATTTGCCGAGGAGCGAAACGACGCGCACCGGCCGAGCGCCGGTTATTATCATGACCGGGCCGAGCGAGTGGGTGTTGTAGTAATGGAAGTTCAGCCAGCTCCTCCAGTTGTGCACCGTGTAGCCCGGCCGGACCGGCACGCCGTCTATATACGTGTAGACGAGTTTTCTGCACTCGTGAACATACTCGTACTCGGCATACATAAGTTCGCCGAACAAACCGGCCTTCCATTTTTCCGCAAGGTACATGTTTGCGGCCGTCCAAGGATAGTTTTCAGCCATCTGGTAAACCAGCCCGCTCTTCTCCACTTCCTCGACCAGCCGCACGCCTTCAGCCATAGTGTGGAACGCCGTTACCTCCGACAGTACGTGTTTCCCTGCCCTCAGGCACCTGATCGCGTCTTCCGCGTGGCTGGGGCAGTATGTGGCCAGCAGGACGGCATCGAAGTCGGCCGCCAGGAATTTGTCCGCGTCGTCGGTGGCCAGCGCCCCGGGGCAGCTTTCGAGGAACCTTTTCCTCATGTGCTCGTTGTAATCGCAGCCGGCCACCACGTCGAAGTTCAGGAACGCGCATGTCTTGTAGAAGCTCATGCCGCGTCCCAATCCCCACAACCCCAGCCTGATGCGCCTCTTTGAACCAAAAATCCCGTTCCCTCTCCTGCTTCTCGCCATTTCCACGCCTCCTTGAGCTTTAGGTTAATTTGAAAGCGCATGTTAGAAAATGTTCGATTTTGTTATATATGTACCGAATATTAGACGCGTGTCAACCCCAAAAAAACAGCGACTCGATCGCGAAAGTCTCAGGCAGCCGGGAGCCGGTTGCGATGTAAAATTGCAAGGCGTCCGTTCGAATGGACGCGCAAGAAAAAGGCTAGGCGTAGGGCTAGTTTAATGTTTGGCGCTATCTGAAAACTCTTTTGTGAGGTAAAAATCGAGAAAAACGGCGTCCCTGCGTGATGTGCTCGCTATGAGGTTTTGGGGTAAAGCCTCCCTAGCTCCTCAGAAATCTCCCTCTCGTTCGCAAACGGCGCAACCGTCTCCCGATCTCTCCCCGGCTTTTGCTTATCGCCAAACCTCACGATATCCTTGATCTATTCAGCAAAGGATTTGAACTAGACATTCCCCCGAAAAACAAGACGGGAAGGTTGGGGCTGTGGGAGGGACCGTGTGGCGATAAAGAGAGAAAAGAGAAAGGGAAAGAGGGGGAGGAATAGATTCTTTGGGAATTAGGGCTCATTCCTAACTCTAGAAATACATGAGAAT
>CALKMO010000147.1 GCA_937991785.1 uncultured bacterium
AGCCTTTTCGGAAGCCCCCCTTTGGGTAGCCTCCCGACACCGTCTCGCATGCAGCCGCAAACATAGGGAGGATGCGCCTTGGGAAGTTTCGGCCGATCGCCATTCGCTTGCCCTCCAGCACTCCAGCGGATAATAACTCCACTGTTACGCCGACTCCAGAGGATTGCAAAGGCAAAGGCATATGAGGAAGCCCCACCTTTTCCTGCTGATCGCGGCCGCCATGGCAGCAGCCGCATTCGTTTATGATCGCCCGCGACACTCCGCGACGTCTCCCGCCTTAACGGTCCCAGAGTCGAATCTAACCGGGAGAGGAATAGAGGAAGAGATCGAACTGACATACTGGGAAAAGTGGACCGGCTTCGAAGGCGAGGCGATGAAGGCCACGGTCGAGGCGTTCAACCGCAAGCGGATAAGGAACTCCGGCGGCCGGACCATCCGTGTCAATCTGCTGACGACAAGCCAGGTTGACCGCAAGGCGATGCTCGCCATAGCCGGTGCCAACCCGCCCGATCTGGTAGGCCTGTGGTCCTACAACGTGCACATCTTCGCATCCAAAGGCGCTTTGATGGAGCTCGACGAATACCTGCGCAGGCATGGCATCCGAGAAGAAGACTACATCCCATGCTACTGGCGCCTGTGCCGCTACAAGGGAAAGACGGTCTGCCTGCCTACCACTCCGGCCACGATAGCGCTGTACTGGAACAAGGACCATTTCGCCGAGGCCGGGCTGGATCCGGAACGGCCGCCGCGGACGCTGAAGGAGCTGGACGAGTACGCCGAGCGGCTCACCGTCCGCGACAAGGGCGGAAGGTACCTCCGCATGGGTTTCCTTCCTCCCGAGCCGGGCTGGTGGAATTGGGGCTGGGGCCTGTGGTTCGGAGGCGGGCTCACCGACGGCGAGGGCCGCATAACGGCCGACAGGCCGGAAAACATCGCGGCGCTCGAATGGGTGCAGTCCTACTCGAAGAAATACGGCACTAAGGGTTTGCAGTCGTTTCGCGGCGAGTTCGGGCCGTTCCAGTCGCCGCAGAACGCGTTCTTTTCCGGCCGAGTCTCGATGGTCCTTCAGGGGGTGTGGTTCGCCAATTTCATAAGGCGGTTCGCGCCCGATATGTTCGCCAAGGACCGCTGGGGCTGCGCGCCGTTCCCTTCGGCCGTACCGGGGCTGGAGAACGTCACGATAGCGGAATCCGACGTGATAGCCATACCCGTCGGGGCGCCGCATCCGGACGAGGCGTTCGAGTTCGTACGGTTCGTCAATTCGCGGGAGGGCATGGAACTTCTGTGCTCGCTTCAGGGCAAGCATACGCCGCTTAGGGATGTCAGCCCCGGGTTCCTCGAAAACCACCCGCATCCGAAGCTCAAGTTGTTCATTGACCTGGCCAAAAGCCCCAACGCCTGGACCACTCCGCAGACGCCGCTGTGGCTGGAGTATCGGCTGGCGCTCTCGGCCGCCTTCGACAGGGTCTGGCTGCTCGAGGCGACGCCGGCCGAGGCGCTGAGGGACGTGCAGCGCGAGATGGAGGCGCGGGACGCGGCCGAGCGCGCCCGCGAGGCCCGCAGGACTGCGGCCGGCGCCGGACGGCGGGAATAAGAGGCTTGCCGCTCGATTCTGACGCCGGCGCCGGGCCGATGATCCCGCTCAGCCTGCCATGCCCAGGGCGGCCCGCTTGCCCTCGCCCAGCCTGTGGAAGGGAAGCTCCTCCACGCTCTCGACGCCGGCCGTCCGCGCCGCCGATTCGACGGTATCGCGGAATTCAGCCGTATCGTTGACGCCCGGTACTTTCGGAATGCGCAATCGTATTCGCGCGCCCGCCCTGCCGAGACGGGCCAGGTTGTCGAGGATAGGTGCCAGGGGGACGCCGGTGAGCGCTTCGTGCCGGGCGGCGTCGGCCTTGATGTCGAAAAGCCACAGGTCCACTAGTGGTATAAGGCACTCCAGATCGGAGGCCTTGCCGAAGCCGGAAGTTTCCACGCATGTTCGTAGCCCTTCGGATCGAGAAGCGGCGAGCAGGGCGGCGCTGAATCGCGGCTGCGCCAACGGCTCGCCTCCCGAAAGCGTTATCCCTCCGCCGGATAGCTCGTAAAACTCCCTGTCGCGCAGCACCTCCTCCATCACCTCGTCCGCGGAGGCGCGCCGCCCAATGATTTCGAGAGCCAGGGAAGGGCAGCTTTCGGCGCAGCGACCGCAGACCGCGCACGAGCCGCGCTCGATCCGGTGGACGCCGTCCGCCGCCTTGTGCGCCCCGTTCGGGCAGACGCGGAGGCACGCGCCGCAGCCGACGCAACGTTCCGGCCTGAATGCCAGCTGCGGCCCCGGCTCCCACGACTCGGGATTGTGGCACCACCTGCAGCGTAGCGGACAGCCTTTCAGGAACACGGTCGTGCGGATGCCCGGCCCGTCGTGGATCGAGAAGCGCTGAATGTCGAATATCGTCCCTGATGGCGCTTGCGGCGCCTCAGCCATGGGCGCGCCTCCTGATGATATCGTCCTGCACCTCCGGGCCCAGGCTTGTGAAGTAGGCCGAGAATCCGCTTACCCGCACCACCAGGTTGCGGTACTTTTCAGGCTCGCGGCGCGCTGCCAGCAGCGTCTCGTTGCCCGTGAAGTTGAACTGAAGTTCCGGGATGCGATGCCTGACGAAAAAGTTCGTGAGGGCCGCGAAGCATTTCGCCCCGGCCTCGCCCCCGAAAAACTCCGGCTCGAACTTCATGTTTATCACCGTGCCTCCGACCACGCGGCGGTAATCGGGTGCGGCCACCGAGCGCAGGAAGGCGGTAGGGCCCTTCATGTCGCGGCCGAAGAACGGGCTGGCCGCGTCGGATAGCGGCGTGCCCTTCCGGCGGCCGTCCGGCGTGGCTCCGGTCTCCCGGCCGGCGGCGATGTTGCTGATGTTGGCGGCCATAAGCGGCACGAAGCGCCCCCCGTCGGGCGTGCGGTGTTTGAGACATTCGTCGGAGGTCCATGCCACGACGTCGGCGGCCAGGCCGTCCACGTACGGATCGTCGTTGCCGTATTTCGGCGCGCGGTTGAGGAGCGTCTGGCGGAGGGGTTCGCGGCCTTCGAAGTCGGACCCGAGCGCCTCCATCAGTTCGCCGTAAGCCACGCGGCGCTCATCGAAAACCAATCGCCTGACCGCGGCGAGCGAGTCGGCCGTAGTGGCCAGGCCCATAACCGCGATGCCGTGGAACCTCGGAAATTCAGCGCCTCCCGCGTTGATGTCCTTCGCGCGGGCGATGCAATCGCGGGTGAGGGCGGACAGGAAAGGATCGGGGAAGCGGTCCGGCGGGAACCGCGCGATGTGTCCGTTTATGGCGGCGGCGTGGGCGGAGATGTCGGCCGCGAGGACTTCGCGGAACCGGGCTGCAAGCCGTTCCCAGTCCGGCGCGGAAACGCCGCGGAGGTCCTCCATCGCCTTCAGCAGAGACCGCGGCGCGTTGAAGCGGCTGTCCGACCACGCAGCCTGTCTGCCCGGGAGCATGGTCTCGATGCAGCCGACCATGCAGTAATCGCGCGATATCTCCGCCGGCACGCCTATACCGGTCAGCCCCTCGATCAGAACATGATCGTTGAAGATGGCGGGGAAGCCGATGCCGGTCTTTATAACGTCGAAACACGCGCGGTGAAATTCCGGCGGAGAGCCGTCGTGGAATCGCGCGCTCAGGTTCGTGTGCGGCGACCGGACCCTCGCGGTAGCCTCGAGGCACAGGCAGCTCAATTCGTTGGTGGCGTCCCGCCCGTCGGGGGTGAAGCCGCCGATGCATATGTTGGTAACCTCTCCAAGCTCTTCCATCCGGACCCAAAGGTGGCATATCAGGTCGAGCGCCCCTTCGCGGGTCAGGCGTCCGGCCGCCAGGTCGCCGCGGTAGAACGGCAGCATGTACTGGTCGAACCGGCCGAGGGCCATCGCGTAGCGCCCCTCGCTGACGAAGGCCATGTGCGTGAGCCATACGAGCTGGATGGCTTGGCGGAAGGTCCCCGGCGGCGGGCCGGCGACGGCGTCCAGGCACGCCGCCAGATCCCGGTCGCCGAGCCGGCGGGCCTTTTCGGAGTGGCGGCGGACGAAGGTTTTGAACGCCTCTAGGCATACGATCGCCGACTCCAGGAATTCGCGCTCCTTACGGCCGGTACGCTCCAGAATCGAACGCCTGGCGCGCTCGATGTAGCCGTCTATGCCAATGCGCAGCAACGTGGGGTAATCGGGAAGAGTATGGTCGAACCCCGCCAGGAAATCGCGCTGCCCCCGCGCGCCGTCGGCCGCAACCGCTTCGTCGAATTCCCGCCGGCCTGTTCCTGCGGGCAGATCGCGCGATCGGAAGCCGAGCCTGCTGCCGCATACCGCTTCGCCGTTGTAGAAGTGCAGCGGGATATTCTCGAGGACCGAGGCGAAGGCCTTGGCGCGGGCGATCGGCTCGGATTCCCCTCGGCATCCTAGGAACGCTGCCCCGCGCCAGTACTTTCGAAGGTCGAGACCGGCGCCCAGATCCCCCCGATCCCTTGCCGCGCGGATCGCATCCAGTACGCTGCGCCAATCACCCATCTCCGCCCTCCAGCACCGCCTTTACCGCCTCGCCCGATTCCGCCGCCCCGATCGCCTCTCCGATCTGCGCCACGGTGTACTTGTGGGTGAAGCATTCGGCGAATACCTTCTGAAGCCGGCGGTTGCCCGCCAGGAAGCGCAGGTAGGCTCCGATGTCCGCGAGCTTGTACTGGCCGCTCCCGACTATGCGAATGGCCTTGAACGTAATCGTCTGCGGCTGGATTTCCACCGGGCCGCTGCTGGAATACTGGCCCGGGACTATGTAGCGTCCGCGCGTCCTGACCAGGTCGAGTCCTTCGGGTATAGCCGAAGGCGCGCCGCTGGCCTCGAAGACCACGTCGGCCCCGTCGCCGCGGCGGAGCTTGGCTGCCAGGCCGCGGACCGCCTCGATCCGAGCGTCGGGCCCGGTCTTCCGGAAGTCGAAAACCAGCCGGGCGCCAAGCCTACGCGCGAGTTCC
>CALKMO010000148.1 GCA_937991785.1 uncultured bacterium
CAAGGGCATCTCTGGCGACCGGTTGCGCTCTCGAACGTTGGAGAATCAGGCTGCGGAAGGGATGCTGAAGATTCGGGCATTGAACGTCATGACCCTGCCAGGCATGCCGGACTCGCACCCTGCAAACAACTGAACCGACCAGGAGAAAGAGGAAACCGCGCACCTCTTCCTATTTGTGCAACAAAGCCTCTTAAAAGCACTTTTTTAATGTTGACTTTGCGTATTTGGGTAATATGATAATTAAAATAGTGCTACTCAAGGAGGAGGAACGATGGGAAAGAGAAGCGGAACGTTCTTCGCGGCGGCAATGCTCCTTGCGCTGACTCCGTCGTGGCGCGGGGAGGAGGGCGATGGTGGAATTGGCGCGGTAGGAGGAGAGGCAGCCGGGAGGGTGAAAACGGGGCCGGCCCAGCAGAAGCTCGCGACCGAGGACGCCGGATGCCTGGGCAAGGGCGGTTGGGAGGTAGAGCTGGGGTACGAGTTCGCCTCCGCCAGGCGCGCCTTCGACGCGGATGGATCGGCGGACCGGCGCCGCATGTTGAGGACGCACGATGTCTCCCTGTCGGTCAAATATTGCGTGCATAACAAGCTGGATCTTGGTCTCGCGTTCGGCTATGCGGACATCAGAGACGAGGAGGAGAAACCTTCGACGGGGCGCGGCCTGTCGGATCTGGAGTTCAACGTCAAGCTCAACATCCTGAACGACGAGAAGCGAAGCCTTCTCGTATCC
The DNA here is from genome assembly GCA_937991785.1 of uncultured bacterium. Taxonomy (GTDB): domain Bacteria; phylum Planctomycetota; class SZUA-567; order H5-PLA8; family CALKMO01; genus CALKMO01. Next base: position 731 of record CALKMO010000148.1, read on the forward strand.
TGCATTTCTGCCGCGACGTTCCCGACGGGCAGATGGGCCGAGAGCGACAGCCTGGCCATAAGCAACGAGTTTGTTGCATGGGACAACAGATTTGTGGTCACCAAGGATTTTGGGGAAAGGTGGACGGCGACGTTCGATGCCGGATACACCCTGCCTATAGGTGGCAGAAGGGGGGAATATCGGGGAACGCTTTCGGCCAACATCGCGGTCGGCTTCCAGGCGGCGGACCTGGTGCAGCCCGAGATCGAGCTGAACTTTTCATCTGATTTCTTCGAGGGCGCCGCCGACACGGCGACCCTTGCGGTCACGGCGGGCTTCATAATTCCGCTCAAGGAAAACGTCGTGGTCAAGATCGGCGCGCAACAGGTCGTCGCAGGGTGGAAAGCAGACATGGCCACCGTCGGCATATTCGGGGTCATTTTCGGTTTTTGACGGTCGCCTGTCCGCGCGGGAAAATCGGGGCTAAGCAAGACAGGAGTGAACGACATGCACATGGCTGATGCGCTTATATCGCCGGCGGTCGGCGGCACGATGTGGGCCGCGTCTTCGGCGCTGGCCGTCTATTCCGCCGCACGGTTGCGAAAGGAAGGATCCATCCACAAGGCGCCCATGATGGGGGTGCTGGGGGCTTTCGTATTTTCGGCCCAGATGATCAATTTCACGATACCGATGACCGGCTCAAGCGGCCACCTCGGCGGCGGCCTTATACTTGCCATCCTGCTGGGGCCGCACGCGGCCTTCCTTGCCATGTTTTCGATTCTCCTCGTTCAAGCGCTGTTTTTTGCGGACGGGGGGCTTCTCGCCTTGGGCTGCAACGTGTTCAACCTGGGCTTTTTCCCGTGCTTCGTGGCGTATCCCTTTATTTACAAACCTCTGGCTGGAGGTCTAAAGGCCCCTGGGAAGGTTGCGCTGGCATCCATCCCTGCCGCCGTTTTGGGGCTCCAGATGGGCGCGATGGGCGTCGTTCTTGAGACGACATTGTCAGGTATATCCGAATTGCCTTTCGGTTCGTTCGTCATCCTGATGCTCCCGATACACCTTGCCATAGGGATCGTAGAGGGGATCGTAACGGCCGGCCTTGTATCTTTCGTTATGAAGGCGCGGCCGGAGATGCTGGGGGCAGCCGAAGTTAATAAGCCTTCCGGCGAGGCTTCCCTCAAACCCCTTCTGGCTGCCTTCCTCGCTGCCGCGGTCGTCATCGGCGGTTTCCTCTCCTGGTTCGCCTCGACGCATCCCGATGGGCTGGAATGGTCCATATTCCGGCTTGCGGGAAAGGAGGAGCTGGAACCGTCGGGCGGCAGCGCGATTCACGTCGCAGCGGCGGCCATTCAGGAAAAGACGGCTTTTATGCCCGGCTATGACTTCAAGGGCGCCGAATCCCGGGAAGGCGACAAGAGCGAAGCGGCATCGGAGAAAACAGACGGCGGGAACCGCTCCGCCAAGGAAGGCGGAACGGCCCGCCGGGAACCCGAGACTTCCGGAAAGACCGCGGTCGCCGGCGTCGAAAAGGAGAAGGGTTCCGCCGCGTCCGGGAAGGAAGAGGAAGCGGAGAAATGGCCTGCCGTCAGCGCCGGGACATCGCTGGCCGGGCTGGTGGGCGCCGGTATGACTTTGCTAATAGCCGCATTGATCGGCCTGGCGCTTCGCTCGACCGGACGGCCGGTTTCGGGATAGTGGGGGAATGGAGGCGTTCGCGTGGGAGGAATAGAGGCGGCGTTGAACGACATAGGCGTCTTCGACCGCCTCTCGCTTCTCGATACGCCGGTTCACCGTCTCGATCCGCGCGCCAAGATCTTCGTCACGGCAGCATTCGTAGCCGTCGCAGCTTCCTTCGGTAAACATGATATCGCCGCCCTTACGCCGATGTGCCTCTATCCCGCCGTCATGATCGCGGCCGGCAGGCTTCCCCTGGCTCTTTTGGCGCAGTACGTGGCCCTGGCATCTCCATTCGCGCTGCTGGTCGGCATCTGGAATCCTGTTTTCGACCGCGAGATTGCGTATAGTGCGGGACCGCTGGCCCTTTCCGGAGGAACGCTTTCGTTCCTGTCCATAATGCTGAAGTTCGCGCTCACGGCGACCGCCGCCTTGATATTGCTCGCGACAACGGGCTACGTCGCCATATGCTCCGCCGCCGGCCGACTGGGGCTCCCGCGCGCATTGGTGGCCCAGTTTCTTTTCCTGTATCGCTATCTGTTTGTGCTCTCGAGGGAGGCCGCCCGGATGCGGCTGGCCCATTCCCTTCGTTCCGGGGGGCGCGCGATAAAGCTCCGGGAGTGGATACCTCTTGCGGGCCATCTGCTTTTGCGTTCGCTCGATCGCGGGAATCGGATATACATGGCCATGTCGTGCAGGGGATTTGACGGGGAGATCAGGACGGCACGCCGCCTCAGCTTTGCCGCGTCGGATTTCGCGTTCGCCGCAGGCTGGTGCGCCTTCTTTTTGGCGGCCAGATGCCGCAATATTCCGGAACTGGTCGGCGAGATCGTGCTGCGAGGCATAGGGTGAGCCACCACATAATAGAGGCGAATGAGCTTGAGTATGCCTATCCGGACGGGACGCAGGCGCTGCGCGGCGTCTCGTTTCGGATAACCCACGGCGAATCCGTCGGCATCGTCGGGGCGAACGGCGCCGGCAAGAGCACTTTGCTGATGCTTATCGCCGGCTGCTTGGTCCCTTCGGGCGGCAACCTGAGGACGGGCGATTTTCCGGTATCGAAGGAGACGCTGGCCAGGATACGGCGGACCGTCGGCGTCGTCTTCCAGGATCCCGACGACCAGCTCTTCATGCCGACCGTCGGGGAGGACGTCGCTTTCGGACCTACGAACATGGAGCTGTCAGCGACAGAGGTCGAGAGAAGGACGACGGCAGCGCTGGAGTCGGTCGGCGCATCCCGCCTCCGCGATCGTCCTCCATACAGGCTGTCGGGAGGCGAGAAGCGGCGGGCGGCTATAGCCTGCGTGCTGGCGATGTCGCCTGACATATTGGCGCTGGACGAACCGACATCCGGCCTCGATCCGAGCGCCAGACGCTCGCTGATATTCCTACTCCGCGGATTCGCACACACGAAGCTGATAGCAACCCACGATCTGGACCTTGTCCTGGACGCCTGCGATCGCGTCATGGTGCTTTGCGAAGGACGCATCGCCGCCGACGGGCCGGCGCGCTCGGTGCTTGCCGACGGGCCGGCGTTGGCAAAATGGGGGCTAGAGGCGCCTCTGAGCGTGCAGGGGTGCCCGATCTGCGGACGGAGAGCGAACGGCAGCGATAGCGCGCAAAGGCGGGATCCGGTTTGAGGCCCGCCGGCGGGGACGGCGAGGAAC
>CALKMO010000149.1 GCA_937991785.1 uncultured bacterium
CCGCGCCCTTGTGCCTTGTATGCGGCCGATAATCGAGACCTGAACTGAAATCGAGAAAGACCATCGAATTTTGGAAAAAGGGGAATTATGTCCTCTCTGCCGCCCTTCCGCGCATCTCCAACCGATCTTCTTCATTTTGGGTAATGTCTGGCAAACGTGCGAATTTCTTGACTAAATACATACAAGTGATATATGTTGGATTGGCAATGTGATTCTTGGGAAGATATAAAGATAAAGATATATTAGCTGGACAGTATTAGCGGCAGGCTATCAGACTTCGTTATATATATGGGGAAAATGGGTTAAGTGCCGCGGAGCGGTATGGGGAAAGCGGAAAAATGCAAAAGCATATCGGCAGCATGGTTTATGCTTTGAGAAAAGAGAAGGGTTTGCGCCAGAGCGAGCTGGCTTCTTTGACTGGCATTAAGCAGCCCAATCTCTCGCGGATAGAGAACGGCCTCGTCGAGCCACGCCAGAGCACTCTGGAAAAAATCGCAAGGGCGCTGGGCGTGGATCTCCGCGAAATGCTCGATGAGCATCGCATGGCAGATATCGAAAGCAAATTGAGGTGGCCCGCCCGCGATCAGGGAGTTGTCGTTTTAGGCGCGACAGATCGTCCGGTCAGGACAATAGCCGTCCCCGTATTCGAAAGTGTCGCAGGCTACGCCGTGGAGTTCAATGCCGACAGCAAACCGATGGGACACTCGGAGGTGACGGTAACGCTCCCCGTCATTGATGGGACATGTTTCGGTCTCAAGGTTTATGGCGATTCGATGGAATCGAGGGAGGGGGCCGATAGTTTCAGACATGGCGAGATAGTCATCTTCGCGGACAGGCCAAGCCCCAAGCCGGGAGATTACGCCTTCGTTAAAACGAACGATATCGCCACGTTCAAACAGATATTCTTTGACGAGGAGCGCGTCAGGCTGGTACCGATCAACCGCGCCTATCAGGAAAGAATCGTCATGCGTGGCGAAATCAGGCAGATGTGGAAGCTGGTCAAGCACATCCGTGATTTTGCGTGAAGGGTAGAGCCTAGGATCTCCCCCGCCCGCCGCGAACCTATCTCACACCCATTTACGAGCGCAAAAACCGTAGCAGTTAACGGCATTCCAGCCTTATGAATTCCATCTTCGGGAATTTTTTCGTCTCCGGCGTCTTTATGACGTATTCGAATGGAGATGTCGTTATCTCCTGCACGTGTTTGTTCGCCTCGGCCTTGTATGTCGGCTGTCCCTCATCCTTCTCCACATCGAACCAGGAGTATGTAAGGAACAGCTTGGCGTCTTTCGGCCCATCCTTGCACTCGAACCTTATCTTGTTTGTCCCCGGCAAGAGCATAGGCGATGCCGGATAGTTATGCATAAAACCCAGTTTCACGCAAAGATCCGATACACCTGTTTGGGCCGGGTCGGCAGCCTTGATCTCGATTTTGATCGCGCAGTTCCACGCCTTTTTCTGCAAGGCGCCGGCGAAGAGGTCCACGTCGACGGCCGCCGCGCCAACATCCTTAGCCACCCACACTTCTTTCAGTTGTTGAGGTGTCGGGCCGGCGCTTATCCTGACTACGTCGCCCGCCGCGCCTTTCGTTACCTTGGCCGTCAGTTTGCCGTTGACTATGAGCCATGGGCAGCGCGCAAGATCGTAAAGGAAATCTCCGGGTTTGCCGGCTTCAGCCGCCCGGATCGCACCTCCCGACACTGTGATGCCGTTGGATTGCACATCCTTGATCGCCGCGTCGCCGGAAAGGTCGGGAGCGTATTCCCAGAAACCCGTGGCCCAGTGGCGGTAAGAACGAGACACCTTGCCGTATTTCTTTATGAGATAGGGTTCCCACCAAGGGAAGCCTACGGGGTCCTTGTCGTCCCGCCCGCCGCAACCGTGGTAAGGGCCGACTCCATCCTTGAGCGGACGGCACCAGCTCGGGGCTTCGAACTGCGGGAAATAATGTCTCGTCCAGCTTTCGCCGCGGACCATCTTGTACTTCATCAGGTCTTCGGATGGCTTGCACGTGTAGTTCAAGACCGACTGGCGGCCCTTCGTGAACAGCTTGGGATCGTCGCCGCAGTGTAGAAATCCGGGGCAAGCCCGCCCTTCCTCGACCGCCTTGAGCACTATATCGGGATTCTCCTTTATCTCGTCCAGATTGGCTATATCCGTCTTCTCCTTGTCCCTGAATACGTAGAAATTCATCATGGTGTCGAAGGTGTGCCATTTGCCGTCGTACTTCAGTTCGTAGAACGTATGGCCCGGTACGCATACGACCCGCGCGTCTTCAAAGCAGCCTGCAAGGCGCGCCAGTTCGACGGCGGTGGTGGCTTGGGAGCCGCACAGGTTGTGCCCGTAGACGTTGTAGCATTTCATGAAGTCCCTGTTGTCGCCATACATATCGGCGTTGACGTGGTAAACCATGCGGCGCTGGAAATCGAAGAGAGCGATGGCCTTTTCCTGCGGCGTGTTCTTACCTTTAAAGATGTCGCGTATGATGCCCTCGACGGAATAGGTATCAATCGTGCGGTCCGAGGTTACTTTGGGCTCGACCACCGCGCCTGCTGCCGGCGGCATGCCGGCCAGCAACCCGACCAGAAGGGCCGAAGCGATAGAAGCCGGCGTCCTTTCTCTTATAGAGCGGTCCATGGCGATATCCTCTTAAATTTTTCGATTCCCGCCGCCCGCTTCTATGCGGCGGCGTCCCTCCTTTCCCCTACCCCCTGCCGCCAATCTACCGCATATTCCGGACGCGTCAATGTACGCTTCCATTCGACCCGCCCGCCAGGTCCAGGTTCCCGACCGGATCTGCATGCAGGCTCGCGGGGCGTACGCTTCCGCACGCTCCGCGGAAACAGCGCAGTTTAGGTTGAGCGTAGGCGGGGAAGGATGTATACACGAGGCGGGCGATTCGAGGCCGCGACGCTGCGGGGTTCCAAAGCCGGAGATGCGGCGTCTGAAACAGGCGGGGAGTCGAATCAGAGAAATGGCCTCCCGCTTCCGGACCTCCATAGGCCTTTAAGGCGACCGGCCGCAGTTGCGCCGCGCGGGGACGCCGCGGCCGGAGCGGCGCCTTGGATGGCCGAGAAGGCGCGTCGGAGCGGGCCGCAGCAAAATCCGATCGGGGATGGCGAACGGATGGATTCGAGCCACACGGTACTTCTGGTCGAAGACCACGAGACTACGCGCCTGACGCTGGCGGAGATCATGGCGCGCGAGGGATACAAGGTAAAAGGCGCGGCCACGGCCTCCGAGGCCATGAAGGCCATGAGGGAAGAGGAATTCGATCTCGTCGTCACCGACCTAAAGCTCCCGGACGGGGACGGCCTTTCGGTTTTGGACGAATGCAAGCGGCTGTCGCCTTACACGCCTGTGGTGCTCGTTACAGGGCACGGGAGCGAGGAGGTGGCGGTCCAGGCGATGAAGCATGGAGCGCAGGATTACCTGCCGAAGCCCCTGGACCTTAATAGGCTCAAGGCCGTAATGGAGGCGGCTTTCCGCGTCCGCGCCCTTCACCTGGAAAATCTGTCGCTGCAGCAGGAGCTTTCCAAGCGCAAGGCTGAGGCCGATCTGATCGGCAACTCTCCTGCCATCGAAAAGGTGCGCCAGATAATAAGGCAGGTGGCGCCGACGAATGCGACCGTGCTGCTTACGGGCGAGACCGGAGTCGGCAAGGAAGTCGCCGCAGGCTCGATAGTGGCGCAGAGCGAGAGGAGCCTGAAGCCGTTCCGCAAGATAAACATAGCGGCGATGCCGAGGGAGTTGGTCGAGGCGGAGCTCTTCGGATACGAACGCGGGGCGTTCACCGGTGCCTTCAAGATGAAGAAGGGGCACTTCGAAATGGCGGACGGCGGAACGCTGTTCCTCGACGAGATCGGCGAGATGCCCGTCGAGATACAGGTCAAGCTGCTCCGCGTGCTGCAGGAACAGGCCTTCGAACGCGTCGGGGGAACGCAGACGATCCACACCGACGTAAGGCTGATCTGCTCGACCAACCGCGACCTAGAAAAGGCATGCCGGGAGGGCCATTTCAGGGAGGACCTGTACTATAGGATCAATGTCATCCACATCCACATACCGCCGTTGCGCGAGCGCAGAGAGGACATCCCGGCGCTGGCCAAGCATTTCTTGTGGCAGTTCAGGGGCCTCGGCGGCCAGGCGAAGGAACTTACCCCCAGAGCCATGGAAGTCCTTACCGCCTACGACTGGCCCGGAAACGTAAGGCAGCTTCGAAACGTGATCGAACGCGCCTGCCTTCTGTGCCCCAAGCCGGAGATAGATGTGGCGTTTATAGACGAAAAAGTGGTTCGGGTCGCGGGACGGGCGTTCGCGCAAGGGGCCGCACGCGAAGGGGTGGCGGCTGGCGCCAACATCATTCCTTTAGGGCGCACGCTGGAAGAGGTAGAGAAGGACTACATCCTGGCTACGCTAAGGGAACTCGGCGGGAACAAGACCAAGGCCGCAAAGCAATTGGGCATAGGGCTGAAGACCCTTTATCGCAAGCTCGAGAAATACGGAGAACTCCCCGGCGCAGGCTGATCGCACGGGCGGTTCCTTCCCGATTCCCTCGCCGCCCGCCTTTTTTTCGGCCGCCGGTTCCTGGCGCGCGGAAGCCGCCCGGCAGGGAACGCGCGTCGGCCCGTCCGATCGCCGTTCAGCAGCCGGTGCGCGAGACTTCACGGCCTGCGTCACCGCAGGGCCATGAGCCATTCCGCGATGCGTCCCGCCCCGCATTCCATCTCTATCGCAATCGAATCGGCCGCCCCGGCCGCCCCATAGGCCGCGCGTACCCGCTTGTATTCCTTATCGAGGAATCCGGCCGTGGCGCGGCGGTTCAGGCCGTCCACGGGGTTCGCCAAGAGGAGCGGCCTGGGCGCAAGCGCCGCGCAAATGTCGGGAAAGTCGAGATGGAGCAGAATGTCTGGAACCCACAGGTTGTTCTGGTGGTAGAAGTACAGGTCGTCGAAGAGCGACATGTAGGAGACTAGGAATCCGTTGGCGGCGACCGCGCGGACGCGCTCGTCGAGCGAGGCCGCCATGACCGCCAGGTAGGCGCCGAGCGATTGCCCTTGGCGTATCCTCCCGCGGCCCGCGACCGACACCAGGCGCTTATCTGGGATGGCATGCGGATTGGTCTCTGCCAAGGAATCGCCGACGAGACAAATGAAATCGCGCCGGACGTCGCCCCTGCTGCAGATGTAGTCCAAGACGCATCTGACGTCCTTGATTCTAAAACCGATCATCGGGCGTCCGATTTCGAATCCCCCGCAGTTCAGGGCGGTTTCCGCGTTGTGGTGCGTGAACGAACTCTCTGGAGCGCTTTCGCCTGTCCCTCGGACGGCCGGAATGCATATCATCCATCCGGCTTCGACCAGCGATCTAAGCTCGCGCCAGCGACGGCTCACCAGGGAACCGGCCCCCCTTTCGCATATCCATACCGCGGTCTTCATCGGGCCGGAAGGGTGTCGAGGCTTCAGTATGAGGCACGGCACCGTGACGCCTGGATCCGTCCGAAAATGTACCCGTTCGACCTCGCACCAGCCGGCGTCTTCCGGCCCTTTCGCCGCGGGCGAAGAGAATGTGCCGGGCTCCACCTTGAGCAGCTCGGCTAGTTTTTCCATTACTGCGTGGCGGTGGCCATCCGCGCCGCCGCCGTCACCCGGGAAGGCGAGGCGCATGGCCGCCCTGGCCCGGCACAACGATAGTATGGTCTCCTGCCCAGCGAATTCGGGGGAATAATAGAGCATGCCGGCGGACGATACGGCCAACTCCGAAGTCTCGATCTTTCCGGCGGCGCCTCGGACGTCTTTCGGGTCGAGCTTCAGCCACTTATCCAGCCATTCGAATGCCGGTCTCTGGTGCCCCGGTCCGTATCCGTGCGGCTCGTGGGTTTTTAGGATCGCGATCCTGTCAGCCGCACCGTAGAGCGCATATATCCCCCTGGCCCTTTCGATGGACGGTTCCGGCTCGTCCACAGGTCCGGACACCTCGCGTATAACCTTCAGCGGCCTTGGGGCACACATAGCAAACATCCCGCCGAAATCGAATCCGTCTCGGAATCTGTTCAGCAGGTTTTGTTCGGCGTCGTAATTGTTCCCGAAATGCTGCGACCCGCCGGCGGAAACAGGAACGATCACAGATATGCGTTCATCCAGGCATCCGACATAGATGCTCATGGTTCCGCCGCCGGATTCGCCCGTCACCGCGATCCTGGCCGGATCCACATCCGGCAGGGAGAGCAGCAGGTCCACTCCGCGCATCGCGTCCCATACCATCCAGCCCGCCAGGTTCGCTCCGACCAGGAAGGCTCGCCCGCCCAGGCCGTAATGGCCGCTGGTCGGCGTCTCCTCGCCGTGCCCGCGCCCGTGCATGATGCGCTCGCCCTGTCCGAGGGAGTCTATCGCCAGCGACACGCAACCTCTGCGCGCCAGCTCGATCTGCATCGGCGGCACTCCCCTGCTCAGCCTCCCGGCCGTGCTGTGGCCCACCAGCCTCAGGACGGCGGGGAACGGGCCGCGGCGTCCGGTCGGACGGCAAAGCGTTCCGGCAACCCAGAAACCGGGCAGGCTCTGATAGGCCACCCTTTCGAAGGACCATCCTTCGCCGGACGGGCCGGGCAGCCGTCTGGTGTCGAGCTGACATTTCTCCGCGGGCTTGCCGCCTATCGAGTCCCACAGCCTTGCCCTGATCGAATCCCTGAGTTTCTCCCACTCGCCCACGCTCTTCACTTGGGCCAGCCTTCGGTCGTTTCCGGCCCACAGATCTTCGGATATGCGGGCAAGACGGGCCATGGCCTGGCTCCTGATGCCCATCCCCGCCCGCTCTTCGGGCGACAAGACCTCCGCCTTTAACGCCCGGCCGCCCGCCATTCCTTCGCCTGGTCGCAGTCTCCCGGCCGGGATCCCTGTCCCGGGGCTGGAGATCGGCCCGCCGGCGCCCAACGGAACAGCCGGCCCGGATGCGGCGTCTTTCCCGGCGGCCGGCGCGGCCAATTTCGGGAATACCGAACCCGCCGCCAGATAAAGTTTTCCGAACTTGCCTGGGCGATGGGCCGTGCGCGCCTCGGTCGGGGACCACGCGGTCTCCTCGCCGATCCCCCCGGGGCGCTCGTGCCTGACCCTAAGGAAGTTCGCGCCCCACATCGCGGGTATCCGCCCCGCTTCCAGTCCCAGCTCGGCGAAGGGGATGGCCATCTCCACCGTCCACCGATCGCCCAGTGCCTTTGTCCTGACCTCTATCTTCGGATTCCAGTTCGCGGCCCGCCTCTTCGCAGCCTCGAAGGTCGTGCCGATGGAATTGACGGCCATCTGGAAATAGCGGCCGGAGCGGGAATCGGCCGGATCGAGGAATATCTCGATATCGTCGTCGTCCCAAACCGGGCCGTCATGTTCTCTTACACGGGCGGGGATCCCCTTCATGTCGTCGTCGAAGCACTCGAACGCCAGGTACAGGCGTTCGCCGTCGCAGAGCGCGCGGCCGATCGTCTTCTGCGACGGTTCTTCCTCTTCTCCGTTCATGTAAGAAAATCCGAAGACCGCCGCGCCAGCCCATTCGGCATCTCCGACGTCTCCGTCCACGACCGGCGGGTTCCCGGTCCTCGGCACATACAGCGCCGGTACTCCGAACTCGGCGCCTATCGCCGCCGTCAGGCGGTCGGGAGAGCCGAAAATCTCCATCGGGTCGCGGGTTACCGGTTCGGGCGCCGGAGGCGCCGGTCTGATGGCGCCGGAGCGAATATCGCGCGCGACTTCCAGGAACAGCGCGCCGAATGCGGCCGGATCGTGCGGCGTCCGCTTCCCGGTCGGGCTCCACGCGGTGTCCTCGTGGAAGGGATGGGGCGGGACTTCTTTTCCCGGCGGACGCCCCTGCCTGCTCCTCGTGAAATTGGCTCTCCAGACGGTCCGAACGCTTCCCGGATCCCCGATCAGCTCGGCGATCGGGATAGCAAACACGGCGGTCCACCTGTCGGTCCCGATGCGCGCGGTTACGACCGTTCCGGAATCCCATGCCTCCTTCCGGCCGCGGGAATCGAACAGGACACCCGCGGCGTTCGCGGCGAATTGGAAGTAATCGTCCCTCCCCCTTCCGGAAGGGTCGAGGAATATCTCGACCGAGTCGTCCTTCCACACTGGGCCGTCGCGCTCGTCGGTATGCGCCGCCAAGCCCGAAACATCCTCCTCGAAACACAGGAAGCCGACGTAAAGGAAGCGGGCGTCGGATACTATCCTGACTTCGGTTTTTTGGGTAGGCCCGCCTTCGCGCCCGTCCAGAAAGCGAAGCCGCAGCGGTCGGGCGCGCGCCCAGGCTGGGTCGTCGAAGCGGCCGTCGGTCGGGATCGCACCCTCGATCCGGGGCACATAGGCGCACGGCCGCTTGTAAAAAGCCTCCATCTCGGCAACTGCTTTCTCCGGATCGTGTTCCTTTGCGATCCGTTCCTCGACGTCATAGGGCATGGCTTCCCCTCCGCAAAACAATGCCATCAGCACGCAACAAGGGGCGAACACCGGACGCATCCCGTATGATAGAAACCAAAAAAGCATGATTGCCTTCCGTCGAGCGGACGGCGGCATGCATTCGCGCAGAAGAGGAGGGGCGGGAAGCGACATTCGCTTCC
>CALKMO010000150.1 GCA_937991785.1 uncultured bacterium
GAATTCGGCGCTGCGCGGACGGGATCGGCCCCGGGCGCGACCCGGCGATGCCGGTCTGATCGCTCAACAAATGGCCAGAGCGTGCGAATCCCGGGGATTCCGCGGGATACTCCGTCCCGACAGGGCCCTTTTGTGTCTCAATCGCGATCTTTAGCCTTTCGGCGGCCGGTTCGATCATCCAAAATCCCATAAAAACGCATCCGATCGCCTTTTCGACACCATCTTCCCTCTCAGCCTCGCTCTCTTCCAACCTACAGCGCAACCGGCTCCGCTCTCGAACGTTGGAGAATCAGGCTGCGGAAGGAATGCTGAAGATTCGGGCATTGAACGCCATGATCCTGCCAGGTATGCCGGACTCGCACCCTGCAAACAACTGAACCGATCAGGAGAAAGAGGAAACCGCGCCCCTCTTCCTATTTGCGCAACAAAGCCTCTTTCGACACCATCTACTCTCTCAGGCTCGCTCTCTTCCAACCCACAGTGCAACCGGCTCCGATCCAAGCCATCGGTTCGTGCCGGAATTCGGATCCGGCTCACTCCCGCACCTGCCCATCCCCCTCGACCACCCACTTGTAGGTGCAGAGATCGGCCAGCCCCATCGGCCCGCGAGCGTGTAGTTTTTCCGTAGATATGCCGACCTCGGCGCCGAGCCCGAATTCGAAACCGTCAACGAGTCTTGTTGAGGCATTCACGAGGACCGCTGCGGAATCTACCTCGCGGACGAACCGCTCCTGTTTTTCCCTGTCCCGGGCCACTATGGCATCGCTGTGGTGGGACCCGTAGGTCTCGATGTGGGATATGGCTTCCTCGAACGAATTCACAACCCGTACCGCCAGTATCTTGTCTAGATACTCGGCGCCCCAGTCGGAATCCTCGGCCTTTTTTGCCAGCGGACCGGAGAGGATGGAAAGGACGGTTCGGTCACCGCGGATCTCGACTCCTTGATCCATCAAGGCCTTGCCGCAAGGTTTAAGGAATTTTTCGGCCACCGCCGCATGAACCAACAGACACTCCATGGCGTTGCACGTCGCCGGCCGCTGGCACTTGGCGTTCAAGACTATCTTTTGGGCCATCTCCAAATCGGCGGAATCGTCAACGTAAACGTGGCATACTCCCTTGTAGTGTTTCAATACCGGGACTTTGGCGCATTCGGAAACCGCCCTTATGAGGGCCTCGCCGCCTCTGGGTATTACGAGGTCTATAAGTCCCTCCAGCGAAACCAGATCCCTAACGACCGCGTGGTCGCTGGTCCCGATGAGGTGGACGCACTCATCCGGCAACCCGGCCTCGAAAAGCGAGGCCCTTATCGCCCTGGCCAGCGCGCGATTGGTGAGGATCGCCTCGCTGCCGCCGCGCAGCACGACGCTGTTGCCGCTTTTTATCGCCAACGCGGCGGCCTCCACTGTAACGTCCGGCCTCGATTCGTATACGACGCATATGACCCCCATCGGGACGCGGACGCGGCGGACGACCATGCCGTTCGGCCTCCGCCTTTCTTCCAAAACCTTGCCCACGGGGTCTTCCAAAGCCGCTACTTGCCTGACGCTTTCCGTCATCCGTCGGATCTTGCGGACGTCCACTGCCAACCTGTCGAGCGCGGGCTGCGGAAGTCCGGCGGCTAGGGCGGCATCGAGGTCTTTCCGGTTCGCCTCAAGTATGTCTGGCTGAGCCTCCCATATGCGTTCGGCGGCGATGCGCAGCGCGCGGTTCTTTTCTTCCGCCGATTTGTTGCGCAGGACGGCCGCGGCGGCGCGGCACCTGCGCAACAGGCATATGAGCTCCGCGCGGAGTTCGGCCCGCCTCGCCGCGGCGGCCCTTCCGCTTCCTGATCGTTCCGCGCGTCCGTTGCGGCTTGCCGCCTGGGGCGATAGCCCGTTCGGTTTCGACATCTTCGATCGGAACTTTTCCGCCATGTCGGACCTCCCAAAGATCGAATCGGCTTTCGCTTCCGAAGCCGGGCGCCGGAAGGTTACGGACGCATCTCCGCCATCCCGGCAGTCTTCCGCCCCGGCATTCGAACGACTTCGCCGGCACCGATCCCCGGCCGGAGAAGATAAACCTCAACGACCGAACGCCGGCCGCCGGATCTGCGAAAAGTCTTAGTTGAAGGCCGCACGCCCGCCGCGCCCATACCGCATATCACGGCTGCGGCGCTGACGGGGACGGCGACCGGGCCTTTACTCCAGCGGCACCATCCTTCCCCGTGGAGCCGGCCAGCACAACCATGTTATCTCTATGGATCGCCTCGTCGAACAGTTTTTGCCCGAGAACCTTTTCTATCTGCGAGCTGCGCAGTCCGCGGATCCTGTCCATTTCCTCGGACGAATAATTGCTGAGACCGCGCGCGACCTCGCGGCCGTTCGGGTCCAGCACCGATACCGTATCGCCCGCCTCGAACCTTCCCGATACGCCGATTATTCCGGATGGGAGCAGGCTCTTGCCGCACGCTACGATCGCCTTCACCGCGCCAGCATCCAGCATTACAGCCCCGCGCGGCTTATGGCCGTAGGCGATCCAGCGTTTCCTCGAGTTCATCCTGCCGCCGCGCGGCACGAACAGCGTCCCGATGTTCTCCCCGCCGAATATCCTCAGCAACACCTTCGGTTCCCGGCCGGAGGCTATGACCGTCGCCGCTCCGCTTTGCGCGGCTATCTTCGCGGCCTCTATCTTGGACTTCATGCCCCCCGTCCCCAGATCGCCTGCGCCACCGGCCATGGCGAGTATGTCCTCGTTTATTTCGCAAACCACGTCTATCGCCTTGGCCGCCCGATCGGTCCTTGGATCGGTCGGGCATAGACCCGGCACGTCTGTCAGGATGATCAGCACCTCTGCGCCGGCCACTTGGCAGACCAGCGCCGACAGCATGTCGTTGTCCCCGAACTTGATTTCATCAACTGAGACCGTATCGTTTTCGTTCACGATAGGTACGGCGCGAAGCTTCAGTATCGCCTCTATGGTATTATAGGCGTTCAGGTACCTTTTGCGGTCTTCCAGAGCGTCCCTTGTTAAAAGTACCTGCGCCACAGTTGCGTCGAAGCGCGCAAAGGCCCGCTCATAAGCCTTCATTATCTCGACCTGGCCGACCGCTGCCGCCGCCTGGCGCATAGGCAGGCTCGCCGGCCGGCCCGGCAAACCAAGCTTGCCCGCGCCCGCCCCGATCGCCCCGCTGGTTACGATCAGGATTTCCTTGCCCGACTCCCGCAGCATATGGATCTGGCCGACGATCCTGTCTATCAACGCCTGGTCCAGATGAGCGGTTTGCCCGGTAAGCAGGCTGGTGCCCAGCTTGATCACCGCGCGGCCGCACATAGCCAAGGCTTTCCGCGGAGGGATCAGCCTTCCGCTCTTACCGGTCTCCGAAGCATCCATCGCCTTCAAGCTCTCCTCCGACATCGTCCAGGACGATTCCTCCGACCGTGGCGCCTGCGGCGGACGCCCGTCCGGCGCGCCGTCGGAATCCGCAGCCGTACCGTAGCTACATCACGGCGAACATCGGGCGCTCGGACCGCCCGGACGCGGCCAAAATACCAACGGGCGGAAAGACAGAAAGACCGCCTCTCCGCACCTCGTGTTATTTCAAGCCCTTGCTTGAACGGCAAGTTTACGCCTTCGCCCCTATCGGCGCAAACGAAGGAGAACGGTGAGGGAGACGATGGGCGGCCGCGATCGCGGCGCGGTTGATGGCGCGGGCTCGAACCGCGCTACGTCGGTTCCCGTCTCCTTGACGGTATTCGCCCCGCGATGTTTAATCATTCAGCCCCCGCAGACCGAACCGTGTACGTGAAATGCTAAAGAAAGGAGGCGCGGAGGGAGCGGTCGCTTAAGCAACTGCCGGTGGGGACCGACAGGCGGCGCGGCATCCGGACGTGGAGGGAATCGAGTGGTTCAGCCCCGGACTCGCAACGGTGCAAGCCGGTCCGAACAGAATATCGCTAGCACGGCGCCGGAGCGGAAAGGCGGAGACGACGGGACGTTCGTGAAAAGGCAGGTGCTTTCCGCTACAATTACGTTTTGCGTTGGCGTAGTCATGATAACCTTGGCGCGTCCGCTGCTGATGGCGGGGCCTGGTGCGGCCGGCGCGTGGTCGTCCGGAGGTGTGCAGTCGTTCTGGGGTCTGTGCGGCATAGTCTTAGCGGCGACGGCGCTATATATGGCCATTAGGAAGGACGAAGGCGATTTCAAGGCGCTGGTCGTCGTGGCGATGGCCCTTTTCGGCGTATCGGAGATCTCCGCTTATTTTTCCGGCTTCGTATCGTCCGCGTCCCCCTCGATACTCCCCATCCTTTTCCGCATAGCCGCCGGCGTGTACTCGCTGCTCGCCGTCTTGGCTTTTCTGACCTGTCCGCCTCCCGCCGGAGACGCGCTCCGCGCAGCGTCGGCGATTGCGGCCGCAGCGATAGGCATCGTTTCCTTCTCCGGGACAGCGGCCGCCATATTGAACGATGCGGCCTTGCGGCGCGCCGAAGAGGTCGCATCTTTCGTACTGCTCGGCCTGACTGCCTCATACATGGCCGTCCGCCTTTATGCGTCCCTCAGACGGCCGGAGGATTCCGTTCGACAGACGAACTTCGAAGCCAGTACGAAAGCGAGTAGGGAGACGCCGGCGGAAGGCAACGCGCCATAACCGCCATTCGCCGATGTATGGCCGCGTATAGTTTACGCTCGCGTAGTTTCTGCCTGCCTCATGGGGGAAAGCCGCCGGTGCCGGAAAGGCGCCGCGGCGCTTTGCCCGTGCTTTCGCTGCGTCTCGTACGCTGAGTTCGTACAGGCCTTTGATCGAAGGCACCAGCGTCCACTCCGGATTCTAAGATTCGCCTTCGAGGCAGTTCCGGGTTCGCCCGCCGCGCGCGGGATATGCGGGATGAGGAGGGACGCCACGAGCCCAAGCGGCACGGTAGGATACTCGGAATCAATATAAGGTCGCCGATGTGCCGTTCGATCGCCCGCGCGCGTCCGGCCGACAGTACGACTTCTACAGTAATGGATCCCGAGCCTGGCGCCGGGGAAATTATTCCAAGCCTCGATCGAAGTTTGCGGGATGGGAGCCGGGGATGTCCAATCCGGCGCGGAGAGAGCGGAATATGTCGCGAACGCGATCCGGATCATAAGGACGCCACGCAAATTCGGCGCGGAGAATCTTCGCCCCAGCCGCAGCAAGCTCGCGCAGGCGCGAGGCGATGCACAACGGGCGCTTTCCTATCACAACCGTCCTGCATCCGACGTTCAGTATCAGTATGCCCCCGGAACGTTCCGACGAGGCGTCAATGGTCGCGAACCGACATCCTTTCGGCCCGCGGCATTTGCCCCCCGCTGCGGTCCACGCGCAAGATTCCGATATCATCAGCGGAGTATCCTGGTAGACGATGACAGCCGCTCTGTCGCCGAATTCCGCAAGCAGTTTCCTCATGTTGGCGAAACCGTCCTCCGGAGACAGAGCGAAGCGGCTCGCTCCCATCGCCAGCGCCTGTTCTGCAGCCATCCTATTGACGGCGTACACGGGCCAATCCGCGGCGATATCCGGCGCGTCCGCCGATGCGTTCGGCGGCAGATTGTCGGCGTGCACCAAAGTTCCCGCAGGCGCCCGCACCTTATAAGCCTCCGCCTGCGCCTTCGCATCCGCCTTCTCCCGCGCTTCCGTATTCGCCTTTGCCTGCATCGTACCGCTTTCCGCGGAAGTTCCCCGAACCTGTCGGGAAACCTCCGGCCGCAAGCAGCTCCGCAGGTAGCCCCATCCCGAAAGGTTGGAAACCTCCCATCTGTTCCACCCGGCCCCGCGCAGCGCCGCGATCTTTTCCCGCAGCGCCGCGTCCTCCCATTCGCGCGTTATGGGCGGAAGCGCGAACCTCACCCGCCCGCGGCCGATCTTGGCAGCTATCTTATCCGCTGTCCGAAGCAGCACATCGGATGGTTCGATCGAAATGTCCAAGACGGCTTCGGCCACCGCGCTCCAGTCCTTGCCTTCGAAAGCATCAAACGCCGGCGCGCGCTGGACTTTTATTGACCAGGCGGGGCTTTCGCCGCAGGCGCGGCATATTCCCGCCAAGGCCTTTTCTCCTGCCGCCGCCGATGCATTCGCAGTCGAGCGCGACGGCTCGGTCGCCGCATCCGGCTCGGGATGCGCCGCTTCTACGATGGATGCCGCTCCTCGCTCTCGCTCCGCGGGCAGGATTTCGGAGCATATGGCGGCGAGTTTCTTCTCCGCGGCATCGGCTATCGTTCGCTCCAGGACCTCGACGATCTGCCGCCTCGCCTCGTTCAGGACCGATTTCGGAATGAAAAGCCTGCCGGGGTTGGAGAACTTGAGGCCGCCGAGTTCCAGACCGGTTCCCCCGAGACGGCCGAAGGCTTCCTCGACCGCCAGGCGAGTCTTCTCCGGATCCTTCGCCGGCCGGAATTCCCCCGGCACCGATATGGATACCGCCGCCGGCTCCTCTCCTGATGCGGCATCGGCCGCCGCCGACACTCGGATGGCGCATCCGGATACTTCGATCCCGAAGGATACTCTGCGTCCGCGCCTGTAGGCGCCGGCCTTCGGCCTCTCGAAGCGATATCGTCTCTTTACCGCCCCGGAGGAAGAACAAAAGATCGCCGCCCCCTTAGTGATGGGCGGATATCCATCCTCCGGCAGCGCAACCTCGACCGCGGCGCCCGCGGGGATCTCGAAGACCAGGCCTCCTCTGCCCGCCGCACGCATTTTTTCTATGGCGAATCCGAACGGGCGATCAAGCCCTGGAATTTCGATCTGGATCCCGTCGTGCAGTTCCAGTGGACGGGATGTCCTGAAGCGGACGAACGGCTTGCCCGCTCCGACCCTAACTACGGCCTCGACGCTTCCGATCCGCTCTCCAGCGTGTCCGACGGTTCCCGGCCCCGCCACGGGACGGCCCGGACGGCGCGAATCCGCGTACAGCTCCGTCCACGGACGGCTGAATATGGTCCTGAGGTCGGATCCGATCGCAGCCTTTTCATCCGAGCCAAGGGTTCCGTCGAGCAGTCCGCGGTAGAGTTTTGTGGCGGCGGCGACGTACAGCGGCGGCCGCTTGCGCCCCTCGATTTTCAGCGCGGCGACGCCGGCCGCGCGGAGTTCCTGCAGGCGGCCGGATAGGCAAAGATCCCTCATCGAAAACGGCAGTCCGCTGAAGCTTCCGGCCGGCCGGGCTTCGCCGCCGCCCCGATTCCCGGCGTTTTTGGAGTAATATCCGTCTCCGTCGGGTTCCCTTCCGACCGAATCCGCCGCCGGCCCAATACAGCTTTGCAAGGCCGCCATATCGAACCTGTCGCGGCAAAGGTAGGCGCATTTGCCCCTGTTGCCGCTGCGTCCGAGGACGAAGGAGGAAAACAGGCACATGCCGCTGTATGAGCAACAGAGAGTTCCGTGGACAAAAGCCTCGGTTTCGATCCCGGCTCTTTCCGTTATCCTGTGTATCTCGGAGATGGAAAGCTCTCTGGCCAGTATCGCTCGAGAGAAACCCATGCGCCGCAGAGTCCTTGCGCCCTCCAGGTTGTGGACGGCCATCTGAGTGCTGGCGTGGATTTCGAGCCCGGGAAAATACCGCCGGACGATTCGGAATACGCCAAGATCCTGGACTATCGCCGCATCAACGCCGATATCACATGCCGCCCCCAAAATCCTTACCAGCTCGGTCAGCTCGTCCTGAAGGACCAGAGTATTGACGGCCGCCAGCACGCGGCGGCGCGGCGTCAGCGAATGGGCGTAGCCGACGATGTCGGCCAGCTCGTCGAGCGTAAAATTGTCTGCGTCGGACCTGGCGGAGAATTTTTTGAGACCCAGGTATATAGCGTCCGCCCCGTAATGGAGCGCCGCATAGCCCGCTTCGGGAGAGCCGGCCGGCGCGAGCAATTCAGGCTGTCCGGACATCCGGTATCGTCCTCCCGATCAAGTCCGCGGCGGAACTTCCGCCCCCGGACCGGATGTCTGGGATTTCATCGGCGCGGGGCGGCGGAGATCCCGAGGGCTTTGCAGTGGAAGGCTATCGCCTCTCGGATGCGGGCGTCCCAATAGTCCCATTCGTGTCCCCCGGGGAACTCCTCGTATTCGTGCGGGATACCGATCCTGTCGAATTCGGCGTGCAGCGCGCGATTTTGAGCGATAAGGCCGTCGCCGGTCCCGCAATCCAGTCGGAGCTTCGGGAAAGGGTTCTTCCCGCGTCTCTTCAGCTTCCGCGCCAGCGCAAGTATGTCGTGTTCGCTTCCCCGGGGCTTGGCGCCGAAGATGCGCCGCATCTCTATTTGCAGACGCTCCGGAAAGTCGCGGTCCCAAGGGAAGATGGCTCCCGAATGGCTTGTGGCCGATACGAACATGTCCGGGCGGCTCAAAGCCAATCTCAACGCGCCGTATCCTCCCATTGAAAGACCCCCTATGCAACGGCCGGAGCGGTTCCCGATTGCCGGCAGGACGCGCTCGGCGAAACCGACCGCGTCCTCGAGCATGTACCTCCCATAAGCCGGCCCTTCTGCATTGTCCGTGTAGAACCCTCGGAAACCGTCGGGCATCGCTACGATCAGCGGCAGATCGCGGACGTACCATTCTATCCTGGTGCGCCGGTGCCATATCGTGTAATCGTCGCTCAGCCCATGGAGCAGGTAGAAGACTGGGAACGGTCCCCGCCCGGCATCCGGAATTAGGGCGTAAAGGCCGACCTGTTTTTCCAGAACACGGCTGAAGAACCGCGCGTGGATAAACGCCATGATCAAACCTCCGCTCTCCTATCAAGCCTCTATTTCATGCGCCCCGCCCGCCCCGGCGCCTCCGGTCCTCCGCCTTCGGCGCTCCGGACGACATCCTCCGCGCTTCGGCCGCGCGGCCGCTGCCTCTTCCGGCGGGCGCCTTCCCGGCAGCGCGTCGGATGGAACCGGCTCGGCATGTAGCCGCATCGGCCGATTCAAGCAGTACAGAGGCGATCGTATCCAGTTCGCTCTCCGTAGCCGTCAGCGGCGGCGCAACCAGGATCAGATCTCCGATAGCCCTGAAATTCACGAACCTGCGCCGCGCCTCCAGGACTGCAGCGTGGCCGATCCGGCGCGCGACCGGGAACCGCGCCTTTGATTCCTTATCCGCGACAAGTTCGACGCCCCACATCATGCCTGTGCCGCGCACGTCGCCGACGTGCGGGTGGCCGCGGAGCGCTTTCAGACCGGATGCGAGGCGTTCGATCGACCGCGGCAGCCTTTCGATGATCCGATCCTTTTCCAAGACGGATAGCGTCGCCAGCGCTGCGGCCGCCCCCAAACAGTTGCCGGTGTAGGTGTGGCCGTGGAAGAACGTCTTGAACTCTTCGTATTTTCCGAGAAAGGCTTCGTACACCTCGTCCGAAGCCAGGACAGCCGAGAGCGGTACGTAGCCGCCGGTCAGTCCTTTGGCCAAGCATAGCAGGTCCGGGACTACGCCTTCGATCTCGCAGGCGAACATCCTGCCGCAGCGGCCCAGTCCCACGGCGACCTCATCGAATACCAAAAGCGCCCCGACTTTCCGCGCAGCCTCCGCCACGGCGCGCAGGTAACCGGGCGGCTGCGGTATCATGCCGCCGGGTCCTTGGAGTATCGGCTCGATCACGACAGCCGCAAGATGCCGGCCCTCGCGCCGTATCATCTCCCGCATGGCGCCGGCGCACTCCATCGAGCACGACTCCCGGCGTCTGCCGAACGGACATCGGTAACAATACGGCGGCGGGACCTTGACCGTTTCGAACAGCAGAGGCTTATAGGCTCCATGGAAAAGTTCGATGCCGCCCAGGCTCATCGCGCCTATCGTGTCGCCGTGATAGCCCTCGGCAAGCGTTATGAACCTTGACCGTTCGGGCCGGCGGTTGTGGCGCCAGTACTGGAACGCCATCTTCGCGGCAGCTTCGACCGCTTCCGAGCCGGAGTCGGCGTAGAAAACGCGGCCCAGCCCCTTCGGCGCGACGCGGGCAAGGGTCGCCGCCAGCTCGATTGCAGGGACGGATGAGAGGCCCAGGAGCGTCGAGTGCGCGACGCGGTCGAGTTGGTCGCGGACCGCAGCGTCTATTTCCGGGCGCCTGTATCCCAAGGGCACGCACCAGTATCCGGAATTGGCGTCCAGATAACGGCGCCCTTCGACGTCCACCAGCCAGCTGCCTTCCGCCCTCTCGATGATGGGCGGCTCCGGCCTCTCCGCCGCGTAGGTCTTCATTTGCGTGAATGGGTGCCATAGGAACCGGCGGTCCGCGCGGGCGAGCCGCACGGCGCCAATCCGCCCGATGCCCGCCGGCGATTCCATTCGGCCGCGGCTACCGTTCGTAGCATTTCCCATAGCATCGCGCCTCATTGCCTCGGCTCCGAAGGCGGCATCGCCGCACACGACGCACCGAGAGAGGGAATTCTCGGTTGAGTCTATGGGGCACACGATGGGCCGCCTCTAGCGGTTGTTCCGTTGAGCGTCGTCCGGAGGCTTGGCCGTGAAGCGCCGCACGTCGAGCCTGCGCCTGCCGACGATGTGGCCGCCCACCCATAGCTCGAAGCTATAAGCCCCCTCGCTCGGGAACCGCACATTATGCAGATCGTACTTGACCTCGACCACGTCCATCGGACCGGAAAAGCGGATCCTGCCCTCTATGCGAATCAGCACGT
Organism: uncultured bacterium; assembly: GCA_937991785.1. Taxonomy (GTDB): domain Bacteria; phylum Planctomycetota; class SZUA-567; order H5-PLA8; family CALKMO01; genus CALKMO01. The sequence goes on from CALKMO010000150.1 coordinate 10,609, forward strand.
TCATGTCCCCGTCGAACAGCATTCTGAG
>CALKMO010000151.1 GCA_937991785.1 uncultured bacterium
GATTATGCCTTGTCGGGCGCGGTTCGCCTACGAACGCGCCGGCGAAGGATGACGCGGGCGGTGTGGAGCGGGAAAGGCGCCCGCACGGAGGCAAGAGCGGCTGACGTACAGCCGCAAGGAGGCACATATGCCTTCGGGATCCGCGCGAAGGACAGGACGGAACGAACCTGGCGGCGGGAAGGTACCGGCGGGAGAGGGCGCCGGGCGATCCGCAAGGGGGGCGCGTCGCGCCGTCCCGCGACGCGGAGGAGGGGGATTGTCCGCAGCAGGCGCTATCGTCCTGGTGGTTGCCGTTATAGTGGCGGTTCTGGGCGGCTACTGGATGTATTCGGGAGGTATGATCGCAGGCACTGCGCCGCGCATCAACAGGGAGTACTTGCTGCGATATCTGGAATTTGAGAAGTGGATGGACAGCGAGGGACTGGCGACCAGCACCATCGAGCATGTGCGGAAAAAGTACGGCGCCCTGCCGGTCGCAAAGGTAACCGACAACGACTTGAAGCGCCTCCACGAGAAGACGTGGCAACTCATCGAGGTCCGGGACAAGCACAAGGTGCCGATCATCGAGTTCGGCAAGGAGACGCCGGAAAATATCAAGGCCCGCCAGGAAGCCGCGGAGGCGCTCCAAAAGGCAGAGGAACCGTTGAAGAACGAAGTGCGGGCGATAAGGGAGCGCGTCTTCAAGCGATACGGGGTCCTTGAGATCGAATGAACGGAGACGCCGCGCCGGACTCGCGTTCCGGCGGGATGCGCGCCGCACCGCGGCCGGCGGAGGGCGGATATCATGAATCCGTCGTCTCCCCCTTCCGTTTGCCCAGCATCTCCTCGAATTCCGCCTCCCCGACGATCCTGATCCCCAGCTTTTTCGCCTTGTCCAGCTTGGACCCCGGTTCCTTGCCGGCCAGAACGAAGTCGGTCTTCGAACTTACCGATCCCGTGCATCTTCCGCCGCGCTCGCGTATCAGCGCCTCGGCCTGTTCCCTCGTGTAACCCGACAGCGTGCCGGTAAGCACGAACGTTTTCCCGGCGAAGGGATTGCTTCCATCCGCGATGGGAGCGGCGGGTTTGGCGGAGGATCTCATACAGACCCCGGCGGCGGCGAGCCTGTCCACAAGCGCGGCTTCTCCAGGGTCGGCGAAAAAATCGAGGACCGACCGCGCGACGACCTCGCCTATGCTCTCTACCTTCATAAGGTCTTCGGCCGATGCCTTTCTGAGCGCGTCCATGCCGCCGAACCGTTCCGCAAGCAGTTCCGCCTTGCGCTCGCCCACGTGCGGGATGTTCAGCGCTGCGAGCACCCGGGCCAGGCCGCGCGACTTCGATTCCTCGATTGCGGCGATCAACTTGTCGGCGTTCTTCCTGCCCAGTCGCCTCTTCAGCTTGTCCTCGCCCTCGAATTCGAGCGATTCGATGGCATCGGCCTTCAGCGAGTACAGATCGGCGGGATCCCTGAGCAGGCCTTCGGATATGAGGCGGTCGATAAGTGCCGGCCCGAGGCCCTGGATGTCCATGCAATGCCTTGACGCGAAATACAAGATGCGCGCGCGGTAGCGCCCAGGGCACCTCTGGTTGACGCATCTCCTCGCGACCTCGCCCTCGCGCCGCTCGATGCGCCCGCCGCACGCCGGGCATCTGTCCGGCATTCGGAATTCGCGCTCGGCTCCCGTCCTCTCTCCCTTCTCCACGCGGACGACCTGCGGTATTATCTCTCCTGCTTTCGAGATGTACACGATATCCCCTATGCGTATGTCCTTGCGGCGTATTTCATCCTCGTTGTGGAGCGAGGCGTTCTCGATGGTTGTCCCGGCGAGGAAGACCGGCTCAAGCCGCGCGACTGGCGTCAGGACTCCGGTCTTCCCGACCTGGACGTCTATAGCGATTATCCTCGTTCTGGCTTCCTCGGCCTTGTATTTGTACGCTATCGCGAACCGGGGTGCCTTGGCGGTAAAGCCCAGCGCTTCCTGCATCTGGAAATCGTTGACCTTGACCACGCACCCGTCGGTGTCATAGTCGAGGGATCGCCTGATGTCATCCCATTCGGCGATCGTCTCTATAACCTTGCCGATGTCTTTGCACAGGCGCCGATGGGGATTGACCCTCAGACCCAACGAGGCCATCCCTTCGAGGAATTCGAGGTGGGTTCGCCACCTGGCCCCGGAGCGCTCGCCGGGCGTGTGAACGAACATCCTGAGACGCCTGGAGGCCACGATTTTAGGGTCGAGCTGCTTGAGCGTTCCGGCGGCGGCGTTGCGGGGGTTCGCAAAGGGGGCCTCGCCTTCTTCCTCCTGTTTGCAAAGCAGGCGCTCGAACTCCGCCCTCGGCATGTATACCTCCCCGCGCACCTCGAGAAACTCAGGCACTGCTGCGCCCCCCTCCGGCCGCAGCCGCAGCGGCACATCGCGTATGGTCCTGAGGTTGTGAGTTATGTTTTCGCCGTTTTCCCCGTCGCCCCGCGTCAGCCCCTTTACCAACAAGCCGCGCTCGTACCACAGCGAGACGGCTGCCCCGTCTATCTTCATCTCGACGGCATATTCGATCTTTTCCCCTGACCCCAGCCCCAGGAACCTGCGGACCCGGGCGTCGAACTCGCGCAGCTCGCCCTCGGAATACGTGTTGTCCAAAGATAGCATAGGGCTGCGGTGCGGCTCGGACCGTACGGCATCCTTCCCTGAAAGCTTGGCTCCGACGCGCTGGGTCGGCGAGTCCGGAACGATCAAGGACGGATCTTCCTCTTCAAGCCTCTTCAGCTCCGCATAGAGCTCGTCGTATTCGCGATCGGATATCTCCGGCCTGTTCTCGATGTAGTAGAGCCTGTCGTGTCTTTCGATCAATCTGCGCAGCTCTTCGGCGCGCTTGGCCCTGGCGTCTCCGCCGTCCGCTGTCGGCTTGCCGTCGGCGTTATATCCCATGCCGCCTCCCGTCCCGTAGCCGTCCGTCCGCTTCATCCGCCCCCGGTCCCCCATCGCGCCGCGTCCCATTTGCCGGCCGGGGCGGCGCCCGAACCGGGACACGGGACGCTCGACTTCGCCAACCTCGATCCTACAGGCTAAAAAGCCCTGTGGAACCTCTCAAGCTGAAAGTCGCCGCGCCTCAAAGCCTGAGCCGTGGCGTTTGCGGATAATACCGCTCTATGGCCGGCTGGGGCGACCTGTAGGCGAGACGCCGGATGCCGGCTTCCCGGGGAAGCGATCGGCCTGCCCATTGCATGAAAGGCTGCCGGTGGCGCCGAACGCAGTCAGATCGACGAGGATGCGGTCGCTGCCGAGAAGCGGCGGCGCCGTCGCTGGCGTCGCGGAAACGACGATAACGTCCGTCGGGCGCGGGTTCCGGGCGGCCCGTTCTTGAGGAGGAGACCGGGTTTATCCCCTGCGGCGCGAGAAGATGCCGGCGAGCCGCACGCTGATATCGTCCAGGAGCGTATAGACGACCGGAACGACTACGAGCGTTAGGATGGTAGAGGTGGTAAGTCCGCCTATGACCGCCACCGCCATAGGCTGGCGCGTCTCGGCTCCGGCTCCCATCCCCAAGGCCACCGGAAGCATCCCGAAGATCATTGCGAATGTGGTCATAAGTATCGGCCTGAGCCGTACCGGACCCGCGCGGCGAAGGGCGGCATCCCTGTCGAGCCCGTCCCGCCGCCGAAGCGTGTTCGTGTAATCTATGAGCAGTATGGAGTTCTTCGTGACCAGACCCATCAGCATGATGATGCCTATCAGGCTGAATATGCATATGGTCAGATTCGTCAGGATCAGGCCCCCTATCGCGCCTATTACGGAGAACGGCAACGCGAGCATTATGGTGAAGGGATGGACGAAGCTTTCGAATTGCGAGGCCAGAACCATGTAAACCACGATCACGCCCAAGTACAGCGCGAAGAACATGTGCCCGAAGGATTCCTCCATTATTTCCGCGAAGCCTATCCACGCGGCCGAATACCCCGGCGGCAGGCCAATATCCTTGACGACGGCGTCTATCTCCTTCTTTGCGTCGCCAAGCTTTTTCTCTCTGCCATGCTCATCCTTCGTGAGGTTGGCCAGCACGGTTATCTGGCGCTGGCGGTTGTACCTGTTTATTTCCATGGGACCTTCGGCCCTCCTGACGGAAGCGACGGAGCGCATGTCTACCAGGCGGCCAGATGCCGATCTGAGCTTCAACGCCTCCACGGCCTCCGCCTTGTCTCGGAACTTGTCCAGGAATCGAATGGCTACATCGTACCTGTCGCCTTCGGCTCGGAACTTGGCCGCGTTCAAGCCGCCTATTGCGGCGCGTATGGTCGAGGCGACGGCGATGGCCGACACACCGAGGTCGGCAGACCTGTCCCTGTCTATGAACACGTGCGCTTCCGGCTTGCCGCCCTCGAAGGTGGTGTCCAGATCGGTATAGCCCGGGCGTTTCTTCAGCGTCTCCACAAGCTTGCCGGAAAGGTTGGCGAGGACGCTCAAATCAGGGCCGCGCAGGTCGAGCTGCACAAGCGCCGACCTGAAGCCGCCGCCGCCTATGCGCGGGACCTCCTGGACCGATATCACCGCACCGCCGATTCCAGCGACCGCTCCGCGCGTCCATTCCATCGCATCCCTCTGCGATACGCCGGGCCTGTCATCCTTCTCGCGCATCTTGACGTATAGCTGGGCCTGGTTCACCCGCTGCATCTCGTCCGACCCTATATCGTAATAGATGTACTCGACCCACGGCTGCCCGGCGATCCGCCGGCGGACTTCCTCCGCGATATTCCGCGTCGAGTCCAGGGAGGCGCCGAGAGGAGCGCGTATCTGAACATTGAACTCGCTCTGGTCCTCCTCCGGCTTGAACTCGGACTTCACGAAGGACGCCAGATATACGCTGATCGCCAGCGCGCAGAACCCGATGCCGAGTACGGCCAGCCTGTGCCGCAGCGCCGCGTCGAGGATCCTTCCGTAAATGCGGTCCAGCGCGCTCAAGAAAGTCTCGGCGGCCCGCGCCGCCGCGTTCGGACGCTCAACC
>CALKMO010000152.1 GCA_937991785.1 uncultured bacterium
CCGCGGACCTTGCGGCATCCGTCCGACGAAGATATCGCAGAACGCGGCGTTTGATCCGCGGAATTTGCGGTATCCTGAAGCGCCGTTGCGCCGGCGATCCGGCGCGGCCTGGGCGTCGGCTTCGGCGTCGGCCATGCCGGCTCATAGCCGACGGCTCCGCGGGTTTTTCCTCTCTCGAAACGTGCCGCCGCGCGTGGTAGCCTGGCACGGCGATCCGGCGGCGTCGGCGGCTGCCTGCTGCAGAAGGCGATGCGGAGGAATACGGCCATGGCTCGGTGGGAGGAACGCTACAGGATACTCGAAAGACAGCTGGCGGACAGGGGCGTGGACGTGGCGGAAGTCAGGCGCAGGCTCAAAAGCCTGCGAATAGAAACGCCGTCCTGGGGCTACGGGAATTCCGGGACGAGGTTCGGGGTCTTCCGGCAGCCGGCGGCCGCCCGCGACGTGTTCGAAAAGCTGGAGGACGCCGCTTGCGTCCACAGGTTCACCGGCGTCACTCCCAGCGTGGCGCTGCACATACCGTGGGACAAGTGCTGCGATTGGGACGAGCTGAAGGCCCGCGCGAAAAGGCTCGGCCTGACCATCGGCGCCATAAACCCGAACCTGTTCCAGGACGAATGCTACAAGTTCGGATCTTTCTGCAACTCCGATCCCAAGGTGCGCAGGAAGGCCCGCGAGCACGTGCTGGAATGCATCGGCATAATGAAGAAACTCGGCAGCCGCGTCCTGAGCCTCTGGTTCGCCGACGGCACAAACTACCCGGGCCAGGGCGATTTCATCGCGCGCAAGAGGCGGATGCAGGAGGGGCTCGCGGCCGTCTACGCCAAGCTCCCCAAGGACGCCTCGATGCTGATCGAGTACAAGCTGTTCGAGCCGGCGTTTTACCACACCGACATAGCCGACTGGGGGATGGCGTACGTATTCGCCTCGAAGCTCGGCCCGCGCGCCAGGGTCCTCGTGGATCTCGGCCACCACGCGCAAGGCGTCAACATAGAGCACCTGGTAGCGTTCCTGATAGACGAGGACAAGCTGGGCGGGTTCCACTTCAACAGCAGGAAATACGCGGACGACGACCTGATGACCGGTTCGATAAATCCCTACGAGCTGTTCCTGATATGCGTGCAGCTCGCCGCCGCCGAGGCCGATCCGAAGTCGCCGAAGGAATTCGCGTACATGGTTGACCAGAGCCACAACCTGGAGGGCAAGCTGGAGGCGATGGTCAAGACGGTCGAGAATATCCAGTGGGCCTACGCGCAGGCGCTGCTGGTTGACCGGAAGGCGCTCGAGGACGCGCAGGAGAACGGAGACGTGGTCGGCGCGGAGAACGTACTGGTGGAGGCGTACCGGACGGACGTGTTCCCGCTGCTGGCGTCCGTTCGGGTCGAGACGGGGCGGGATCCTGAGCCGCTGAAGGCTCTGAGGGCCAGCGGCGAGGTGGAGAAGCGTATCAGGGAGCGCGGGGAAAAGGGCGGGAGGAAAGGCGGGGGGCCGGGCGCCTGAGCGCTCAGGCCCCGCGGGCTGCGCCGGAATAGATTCGGCGGCGGAACGGAGCCGGGGAAAGGCCGCATCGGAAGGAGGCGGGACGTATGGCCACGCTTTTCGGCAGGAAGTGGAAGCGCGGGGAGCTTGCGCGGCTGGCCGGGAACATGTCCCAGCTTTGCGGCGTCGAGGTCGTCTCCCTGGCGGACGGGCCGGGCCGCGGCGTGCGATCGGCAAGGTTCCGCACGGGCGGCGGGCTGGCCTTCGACGTGTCGCTCGACCGCGGCATGGACATCCCGGCCGCGAGCTTCCGGGACGCATCCCTGTGCTGGCACGCCCCGTGCGGGATCGTCGCCCCGGCGTTCTACGAGCCCGAGGGGAACGGCTGGCTGCGCGGGTTCTTCGGCGGTCTGCTTGCGACCTGCGGGCTCACGCAGGCCGGCGCCGCCTGCACCGACCAGAACGTTCCGCTCGGCCTCCACGGCCGCTGCTCGTACATCCCGGCCGAACTGCTCGCCTGCGGCGGCGAGTGGCGCGGCGATGAATACGCGATGCGCGTAAAGGGCCGCGTCCGCGAGGGACACCTGTACGGGCCGAACCTGGTCCTTACGCGCGAGATATCCGCCAGGCTCGGCGGGACCTCGCTGTACATACGTGACGAGGTGACGAACGAGGGCTTCGAGCCTTCGCCGCTGATGATCCTGTACCACATAAACCTCGGATTCCCGCTGCTGGGTCCCGGATCGAAAATAGTCGCCCCGTCCCTCAAGGCGATCCCGCGGGACGATGTCGCCGCTCCGGGACTGCCCGAGCATGACCGGATACCGGCCCCCGCGGCGGGCTTCAGGGAGCAGTGCTTCTTCCACGAGATGGCATCCGACGGCGAGGGCACGGTGGCGGTCATGGTTACCGCTCCGCCCGAGCTTGCCGGCGCCGGGATCGCGCGCGGCCTGTACCTGATCTACAACCGCAACCAGCTGCCGAGGTTCACCGAGTGGAAGATGGTCGGCGAGGGGGCCTACGTGCTGGGGCTGGAGCCGGCCAACTGCCTTCCGATGGGCAGGGCGCACGAGAGGGCGGCCGGCACGCTGGAGTTCATCCAGCCCGGACAGGTCCGCCGCTTCGACATCGAGATCGGCGTCTTGGCCGACGATGCCGGCGTAGCGGAGATGGCCGAGAACATCGAACGCGCCAAGGCCGCGGGCGGGAAGACCGCAGCCCGCGCTCCGGGCGCGAAGAGCCGCAGGCGGTCGAAGGCGTGAGCGGCCGGCCGATATTTCGGACCCGCCCTATCGCCTTCCGGCGCATCTCGCCGCGCGCAAGGACGGCCATGCGCATGGCGGAAACGGCGGACTCAAGGGCTGCCGCCTCTGCGTCAGGGCTTGCGGCCCCTGGCCGCGAAGCGTTTCGCTTCCGGATCCCAGGATATGTCGCCTGCGCGGTCCTTCAGCCAGGCGGCGAATGTCTCCGGGTCGTCGAAGCACGGCTGGAGGAAGTCCCTGCCTTTCAGCTTGATTTCCTTCGTTGGGATCTTCGCCCCTTTTGCAGGGCCGTCTTTGCCCGCCATTTTTCGGGGATACCCTTCGGGATATTCCAGCAATCCGCCGGTTTCGGCCTCCGTTCCGGCAGGCACTACGAGTACTTCCTGGGCGCTGGCCAGGGCGATGCGCCTGACATCGGCGGGTTGGGCCGCATCTCCGCACAGCGCGGCCACGTTCGCGAAATCGCCGGCCGAAGCCGTCCCGAGGAGATAAAAGAGAAGCCTGCAGGCCTGGATTTTCATCCCGGGGGATGGATTGGCCAGGGCCGAGCGGAATATCTCCAGGCCCCATTCCGGCCTTCTGGCGCAAAGTCCGGCGGCCTCGAGGAATCCCTTCTCGTTCTCCGCGATGCGCATCCTGACGCCTGCGCCCGGCGAGCCCGGCGCCTCGCGCACCTCGACCCTTGCGCGCCCCATATCTCTCAACGCGCCGGCGATCGTCCTGTCCTTGCGGAAGACCGCCCCGTAGAGGGCCGTCAGCAGGGCTGCGATGCCTATCAGCCACGGCAGCGCCACCCACTTGGCGGACATCGGCGCCGAGGTTCCGGCGCCGCGGATGTCGCCTTTGGACGCTGCCTTTTGACGTTCTTGTTTTCCGGCCATCCGCGACCCCGTTCAGTCCCGTCCGGACTTATCCGCTTTCCGCCCGGCGCCGCCTCCGCCCCACCACGGCAGCCTCATCGGAACCGCGAAGGCGAAGCACGCCTGCACGACCTCCGGGCACGCCGGCGCTATGCCTTCCACGACCCGTCCGTAAAACTCCGCCGGCTCGGTTCCCGTCATGAAGCAGGATCCGGCCTCGAGCAACAGGAGCGGCCGTTTGAAAGGGCTGCGATCCGACCGGC
>CALKMO010000153.1 GCA_937991785.1 uncultured bacterium
CTTTGAACTTCGCCGGTCCCCCGACCGCCTCCCGGCTCCCGTCCTCGAGCTTCCGCCACTTCGGCTTCAGCTTGAGCTTCAGGTTGTCGGTCCTGATCCGGCCTTTCTCGTCCATCGTCCCGGAGACCGTCACGCCCCCGACATCCACCTCCGCATCCACGCCCATTGCGGTCCAGCCGTCCGGCACGGACACGGTCCCGGAGACCTTGATCGCCAGCCGCCTCAGACCTTCGAACTCCCTGCGTATCTTGAGCCTCTTCAGCGTCAGCGGATCGGCGGTCACCTCGACCGTGACAGAGCCCGCCGCAGTGCCGCCCTTGCCGTCCGATACCGTAACCGTCACATCGTAGATCCCTGGCGCGGCGAAGACGTGCGTCGGGTCCTCCTGCGTCGAGCCGGTCCCGTCGCCGAAGTCCCACGAATAGGCCAGCGCATCTCCGTCCGCATCGCTCGCGGTCACCGAAAACGCCACGGTCTCGCCGTACTTCGCCGGATTCGGCGCCGCCGTCGGACCGGACTGTATGACGGGCGGCGTGTTGCCTCCGGACGGGTTGACCGTGATCGTCACGGGCGCGCTTGTGGTCGTGGCTCCCAGATTGTCCGTCGCCTTCGCCGTCAGCGTGTACGTCCCGGCGGCCACGCCGTTCCATGCGTAGCTGTACGGAGCGGTCGTATCCTCCCCAAGCTTCGTAGTACCGTTGTAGAATTCCACCTTGGCCACGCTGCCGTCTGAATCCGTGGCGTCCGCGGTTATCGTTATGTCCGCAGGCGCAGTGAACGTCGTCCCGTCAGATGGACTCGTTATGATAACCGTGGGCGGGGTATTCCCGGATTGGTCTACCGTCACCGTTACCGTCGCGGTGTCGAAGCCCCCGCGCCCGTCGCTAACCGAATACTCGAACGTATCCGTACCGGAGAATCCGGCCTTCGAGGTGTAGATGACGGCTATCGAGTCCGCGACTTGGGCGGCGCCGTTCGCCGGCTGGCCGACTATCGCCGCCACGGCCAGCGGATCGCCGTCCGGATCGCTGTCGTTCCATCGGACTTCGATCCTCTGCGGCACGCCGCTCACAGCGGCGGCCTTGTCGTCCACGGCCACCGGCGGGCGATTGACATCCGAGACCGCGATCTCCCAGGTGTGGCTTGCGGCGCGCCTGCCGTCGGAGACCGTTACAGTCAATTTGTGCGCGCCGGCGGAGTCGTAATCCGGAGCGTAGGTCCAGGATGCCGCCGCCGCGCCGGGGATGACGCTGCCGTCGAGCCGCCAAGAATAGGACAGCGCATCGCCGTCGGGATCCGACGCCGTGACGCCGAAGGCCCGGGATGTATTCTCCTGCATCGCGAAGGGCGTGGCCGGCGTCCACGAGGTTATTACCGGCGGCCGGTTGGGATCCGACGGGTCGCCGACGGTGAAGGTTACCGGCACCACGATCGCGGGGCTGTCCGGATCGTTGGACCGCACCTCGATATCCGCCGCGTGCACGCCGACGGTGGTCTTCGTGGCGTCGAAGGTTACGGTCACCGTCGAAGACGTCCCTTCGCCGGTGGTCCCGCCCCACGGATCCTCCCGCAGCCAGGGAAGCTCGCTCGTCTCCATGAGGCCGACGAAATAGAAGGACGTCCCGAAGAGGTTGAAGTAGAAGCCTGTGGCGAACAGGCCGCGATCTCCGTCGCTGCCCGCGATCGCCCAGCGCACCCCGAGGTTGGAGTAGGCGGTGGAGTTGGGGAAGGAACCTATGACCGCGCCGTCCTTCGGATTGACCTTCAGCACCGTGTAGCCAGGGCCGTTCATCCACAACGCGCCGCGATAATAGGCCAGACCCGAAGATCCCGCCGGATGGGACAGCGTGCCGAGTATCTCCCCGCTGTCAGGGGCGATCTTCAGTATGGTGTAGCTGCTCCTGTCGCTGGCCAGGACGGCCCGCGTCCATAGCACGCCTTCGCCGAAGGCGATATTGATCGGATAGTGGTCGGGCAGAAGAGCCACGGTCCGGATGAGCTGGCCCGTGATCGGATTAACGGCGTGAAGTTTTCCGTAGAATTGGTCGCAGATCCAGAGCTTGGCGCCGTCCCACGCGAGGTCGTATGGATAGGAGCAGACGTTCCTCACATCCAAGGTGCCCAGCGATGCGCCGGTGGCCGGATCGAGTTTCTGGAGGATTCCGCCGTTGGAGTTTTGTCCCTTGCAGACCCACAGCGCCGAGCCGTCGTAGGTCAAACCGACGATGGGCGTCCGCGCGTCGCCGGAGGCTATGTAGAAACTGTTCAGGAGAGTCCCACCCCCCGGGGCTTCGGGGCTTCGGTTGTTGAGCGACCATAACAGCGGAGATCCGCCGGCGTTATTAACGATCAGGGTTCGCGTCACGACTTCCGTAGGCGCGGCGGTGACGTCGAAGGCCGCCGGCGATACGGCGGCCTTCGCCCGCGACCTGACGGTGACCGCGACCGTGGCGGCGGCGGAACCGTTCTTTCCGTCGCCTGCGGTGTATGAAAAGGAATCGGTGCCGGCGTAACCCAGGGCGGGTTCGTAACGCACGGCCGCGCCGCCTCCGACTATGGTCACTCGGCCGTTGGCGCCCTGTGTGACGAACGTCACCTTGAGCGGATCGCCGTCGGGGTCGTAATCGTTGGCCAGTACGTCCACCTCGACCGGCGCGTCCATGTCCGTCGCCGCTTCGTCGGCGGCCG
>CALKMO010000154.1 GCA_937991785.1 uncultured bacterium
TCCCACTCGGTCTGCGCGCAGGGCGGCATCAACGCATCGGTCAATACAAAGGGGGAAGGCGACTCGCCGTACATACATTTCTTGGAAACCATCAAGGGCGGCGATTTTTTGGCCGACCAGCCCCCGGTCAAGGGCATGTGCGATTCGGCTCCGGCGCTGGTCTACCTCCTGGATAGGATGGGCGTCATGTTCAACAGGACGCCAGAAGGGCTGCTTGACTTCCGCCGCTTCGGCGGGACGCTGTATTCGCGCACCGCCTTCGCCGGCGCCACCACGGGACAGCAGCTCGTCTACGCGCTGGACGAACAGGTCAGGCGGTACGAGGCGGATGGGCTTGTCGAAAAATACGAGTTCTGGGAGATGACGGGGCTTGTGCTCGACGATTCCGGGCGTTGCCGAGGCATAGTGGCGCAAAACCTGCGCGACATGTCGTTCAGGGCCTTTCGCGGCGCGGCTGTCGTGCTGGCCACCGGCGGCCCGGGACTGGTCTTCGGCCGCACCACCAATTCGATGTATAATACCGGGCTGGCTGCGGCCGTCGCATACAAGCAGGGAGCTTGGTACGCAAACGGCGAATTCATACAGGTCCACCCGACGGCGATACCGGGCGAAGACAAGCTCCGGTTGATATCGGAATCGGCCAGGGGCGAAGGCGGCAGGATATGGGTGCCCAGGAAGAAGGGCGACGGCAGACCTCCGAACGAGATTCCCGAATCGGAACGGTGGTATTTCCTAGAGGAAAAGTATCCGAAGTACGGCAACCTGGTGCCGCGCGACATCGCCGCGCGCGAGCTTTTCCACGTAACGGTGAATCTCGGACTTGGACCGGACGGAGGCCGGAGCGTATACCTTGACCTGACGCACAAGGATCCTGCTGAGCTGGAGGTCAAGCTTGGGGGCATCTTGGAGATATACGAGAAGTTCATGCTGGAAGACCCGAAAAGGACGCCAATGAAGGTCGCCCCCGCGGTCCATTATTCGATGGGCGGCTTATGGGTGGGGTACGAGAAAGACCCTTCGACCGGCGCGCTTAAACGGGGAAGCCCGAAAAATCACGCCGCGAACATCCCCGGGCTGTATGCAGTAGGCGAATGCGACTTCCAGTACCACGGCGCCAACAGGCTCGGCGCCAATTCGCTCCTCTCCTGCCTTTACGGCGGACAGGAGACCGGCCCGGCCGTGGCGTCTTACGTTAAGAATCTGAAAGATTCCGCGTCCGATCTCCCCGCTCGCCTATTTGAAGCCGCGGCGGAGAATGAACGGAAGGACTACGCCTGTATTGCGGCTATGTCCGGTACCGAAAACCCCTACGCCCTCCACATGGAACTCGGCGAGATCATGAACGCCAACATGACCATCGTACGCGAGAATGCGAAGCTGAAGGAAACGCTGGCCAGGATTAAGGAGCTTAAGGAGCGTTGGTTTAAGTTGGACGTCTGCGACCGTGCGGAACGGGCTAACCAGACCGCGGTGTTCGCGCGCGCCCTGCGCGGCATGCTGACGCTGGCCGAACTTATGACGAAATGCGCATTGCAGCGCGACGAGTGCCGAGGGTCGCACTACAAGCCGGAGTTCGAGATCGCGCCGCCCGAGGACGTCCGCCCGGAAAACCCGGGATGGAAAGAGTATTTCGCAAAGTACTTCGCCAACAACGAAAGGTTTTTGAAGACTACCGTTGCGGAGCATACGCCTGATGGGCCCAGGATCTCATATCGCGAGGTGGATACGTCGCTGCTGGAGCCGGAGCCGCGCGATTACATCGGCTGCGCTTCGGCGGCGTGGAAATACTGGAAGCCCAGGCTGAAGAATTCCGAAGGAAACGTCGTCAAGCAAGGGTAATCCGGCGGCGAACGGTTCCCTGCGGCGCGAGCTTTCCCTCGCGCGGTTCGCATATTCGCTTGAGCGTTTCCCCAATGCATGAGGCACGCGACGCGGGGAGAGGGCTTGATCGCAGGAATGGACGTTTAAACTTCCGGCCTATGCCGGAAAAGGGGTGAAGGATGAACACGGATGAGGCCTCCACCGGGAACGGCGGCGATCGGGATGAGGTTGAAAGCGGCGAAGGACGGGCCGCTCCGGAAAAGGAAAGCGACGGCGGGGAGTCCCAGGGGGATGCAGGGCCCGAATGCATGGCTCCGGCGCCGAGGCGCCGACTGCGGTTCGTCTCCCTAGCGTTCGGCGTCGCGTTCTTGGGCGCGGGCGTTTTCTTCTTGATACACCAGATGCGGTCGGAACAGACGCCCTGGCTTGGGATCATACTATGCGCGTACGGAGCCTACAGGATTCTCGGCGGGTTCGGCATCGTGCCCGACTGCTGCTGCGGCGGGTCGGATTGCAGCACGCGATAGGTCGCAGCAGGTGTTCATGCGGCGGCATGCGGCGCGCGAGGCGGACGCTATGAATGGAGGTTCCCTTCGCCCATGCGCGCTCCCGGACCTCGCCCCAAGGATTGCAGTATGATCCGCCGAACGGATGCGCGCTGCGCGCTATAGAGTTTGGAGGAAACGGCGATGGCCGATGGCGGAAAGGTCAAGTTCATAATACGCAGGCAGGATGGCCCGGGGGCGCCCGTCAGATGGGACGTATTCCTCGTAGAAAGGAAACCGCGGATGAACGTAATTTCCGCCTTGCAGGCCATACGGAGAAATCCGGTAACGGCTGACGGGCGGAAGGTATCCCCGCCAAGCTTCGAGAGCGGATGCCTCGAGGAAGTCTGCGGCGCCTGCACGATGGTGATAAACGGCGTCGCCAGACAGGCTTGCTCGACTCTCGTAGACACCCTGGATGAGCCCGTCAGATTGGAGCCTCTGAGCAAGTTCCCCTTGATCCGCGACTTGGCGGTGGACCGCGGGATCATGTTCGAAAACCTAAAACGCGTCAAAGCGTGGATCCCGATAGACGGCACTTACGACTTGGGGCCCGGACCCAGGATGCCGGAAGTGAAAAGGCAGGAAGCGTACCAGTACTCCAGATGCATGACTTGCGGCTGCTGCATGGAAGCGTGCCCGCAGGTCAAGCCCGGATCGCCGTTCATCGGACCTGCGGCCTTGGGCCAGGTCAAATTGTTCAATATGCACCCAACCGGGGCCATGATGGCGCACGAACGCCTCGACGCTATAGTGGGAGAAGGCGGCATAACCGGTTGCGGCAACGCCCAGAACTGTGTTCGGGCATGCCCGAAGCAAATACCTCTGATCGAGGCTATAGCCGACCTGAACTGGGATACCAACGTGCGGTGGCTACAAAAAAAGCTTGGTTTCGGTCCCAGACCCGGGCACTCGTCGCCCAAATCCTGATCCGCCAACATGCGCCGCCGGGCATCCGGAACTGCCTGAGTTCACACGGAATATCGGAGATCCTCGATCCTTGGTTCGAGCGGCTGCGGAGGCGCGATCCATAGGCGTTTCGCGGCGAACATAAGGGCCAGCGCCACGCAGACCGCCAAGGTTGCCAGTAAGGAACGCCTGATGTCCTTTCCGCGCGCGCCGATTTGCGGCCATGCCGCGATCAGAACACTGATCCCCGCTATAGGGATGGCAGGCACGAACCTTTCGGCCGCGGTCTGAAGCATGACCGCCCCAGCGAATCCAGCCAACGCTCCGAAGACCATTGAGGCCATATGGAAACCGTATCGGCGCGACATCTCCAAAAAAGCGCCCAGGAATACCAGGTCGGGAATCGGAACTGACGCCCAGGGTCCGGCTCCGTCCAAGAGGCCGGGCGGCCGCAGCGTCCACGGCCCGGCAGTTACGGGACATGCATAGATGTCGAATCCGCAGATCAAAGCGTCGCAAGAGGCTCCCATCAGGAATAAGCCGATAAGATCGCCGGGAGAACGCCCTGCTTGCGCCGCGAGACGGCCTAGAACCAAGGCGATACCGGACGACGAGGCGAGGAAAAACATCCGGCCGATCACCCCTTCGGGAAGAATTGCGCTCGCCGCGGCAGCCAAAACCATCGGTAAAACCAAGCGGACAAGCCGCCGCCGATCCAAGGCGGAGGGCGCATCGGAAAGGAAGAAAAGCAGAGCGGCCGCCACGTAAAACGAGAACTTCGGCACAAACCCGCGCGGAGGGAACCGGCCGCCGTCGCCGGGCAGCGGGACCGAAAAATCCATGGCGCAGCAAACGGCTAAGAAGACGGCTACGGCGACCGCCGAGCGGAGCGGAATGCCAAGCCCCGGCGAATTGTCCGCTTCCATCGGACCCATCGCAACACCCGTCATTATCGCCGCCACCCCCTCGGATTTGACAGTCCCGTCCTGGAGTCTTAACGCCCGGCCCCAAAAAAACAAGGCGCTGCAGTCTGCCCTCCCTAAGAGCGAATTAAAAGTCCCATCTTCTAAACGATCGCGCGCCGGGAGGAACAATCGTTTGCCAGGCGCCTAAGCGGGCGTATAGCCGTAATTATGCGGATGCCATGTACAAGCGGAGAAGGCTGGGGCGGTAACTTCCGACGGCTCGGCGTCGCGGCCAAACCGCCCTGCCCTTCCGATACCCTTTGCTTAGTCCGTGCCTTCTTCCTTGGGAAAAGCCTCCCTGGCAAACCCTCCCTGAAAAACGCATTGGCGCCCGACGCTAAAAACTTTATGCAGTTACGGTCATGCAGCAGCGCCGAAAACGGAAGGCGGTCCCACAGCTCCTCCGAACTTCACACTCATCCCGACTTCTAAAATAATCCCGCCTTCCCCACCCGGAAACGCGCCATCCGATCGTGTCGCCCGTCCGACATATACAGGATGGAATCGCTACCCGCCTTCTCCGCTATCGTACAGCGGCAACCATGGAGCCTGTTGCGCTGTCTGCGGACGAAATGGAGATTTCCGCGGACTCGGGGAGGCTTTACACCAACGCTTCATGGTGAGTGCACCGCGCGGGGACATCGTTTTTCTCGATTTTCCACCTTGTTTTTTTATATGCGTGCGCGGATGTATGTTGCTGTATGTGGCTTAAGGACCGCTGCAATCGCAATGACCGGAAGGAAGAAGGAAAAAGAGAAAAGGGAAAAAAGGGAGAGAACCAGCGGGGGTGGAGAAAGAAGCGAGCTGGCAGCAAGGACACGAGGAAAAAGGAGAACCCGAATGAAAGGAATAAGTAGCCGTCCTTGGCCGCCCACCCCTGCGCCTTAATACTGGAACCCGGCGCTGCAGCGGGCGGGATCGGCCTCGGGCACGACCAGGCGCTGCCGGCCTGATCGCCCGACAAATGGCCTGAGCGATGTGAATCCCAAGGATTCCGCGGGGGTTACTTCATGCCTACATGGCCCTTTTGTGGCTCAAACGCAATCTTCAGCCTTTCTGCGACCGACTCGATCATCCAAAATCCCATAAAAACGCTTTCGATTGCCCTTCCGACACCTTCTTCCCTCTCAGCCCCGCTCTCTTCCAACCTATAACGCAACCGGCTCGGCGTACCGACATTGCCCTGCGCTATCGGACATCCCCCCCTGCGGCAGCGGATGATTTGGCGTCCGGTTGCGCTTCGACCGATCACGCACCTTGCAATATATCTTCGTAACGGCAGCATCCACGGGGTACATGGCCGTAAATGCGAAGATGTCATGCACTCAGGCGGAGATGGCCGGGCGGTTGCGGCCGGCGGCTCGGCGGCCGTTTTTTCACCTTGTATAACCTGCCGAAAAGATATGCTTGTCCGTAGAAGCGGTCGCGCGATGCGCGCGTCTTCCTGCTGCAATCCATAGTAAGGAAAGGTTTCGCACGGGGTATGGATTGGAACGAACAGGGAGAGCAGAATGCGAGAAAGGCTGAAAACTCGAATAAGCAATCGGCTCAACGAACGCTTCTACAAGCTTTGTATCACTGAAAACTTCCCGTTCGTGGTGGATATCGAAAAATCCCGCGGAATGTACCTGCGCAGCGCCGAGGGCCAGGACATATTCGACTGGGCCGGCTATTACGGCTCGAAACTCATCGCCCATAACCACCCGGGCCTGTACGAAAAAGGTTACCTGCGCCGCCTGACCGTCGCCGCCAACAACAAGGTACCGAATCCAGACTTCCTTACCAGAGAATGCCTCGAATTCTACGAGACGGCCTTCGCCATGGCCCCTAAGGCGATGCGCTCGAGCCCTGAGCTGGAGGTCTACGCGGTCAACTCGGGCGCCGAAGTCGTCGAGAACATGCTCAAATACCTGATAAGCCGTTTCAACAGCCGCGTCGGACTCGCCGACAAGCTCAGCCGCCGCAGGTTCATCGTCTTCAAGAACTCCTTCCACGGCCGCACCGTCTTCGCCCTCTCGATGACCAACATTCCCAGCCCCGTGATGGTAAAGGACTTCCATCCGCTCTTCAGGAGCGCGATGGCGGTGCCGTTCCCCGCCGCCGTGTTCTCGGGTTTCGATCCGGATGCAATGAGGCGCTACAACTCCGCCGCCGCCGAACGCTCGCTCTCTTCAATCGAAAGGATCCTCAAAAGGCACGCCGGGACTGTGGTGGGGATAATCGTCGAGCCGATCCAGAGCGCCGGAGGCCACCACGTGGCGATGCCTTCGTTCTTCGAGGAGCTTTCAAGGCTGGCCAGGGACCACGGCGCCTACATCGGCTTCGATGAGGTCCAGACCGGGATGGGCGGTACGGGCAAGCCCTTCTACGCGGACCACCTGAATCTGGCCGCCCCACCGCAGGCGCTCGCTGCAGGCAAGAAATTCGGCGTAGGCGTCCTGTACATGCTCGATCACCTCCGCGATGTAGGCGTCCTGGACTCCACATGGGGCGGCCCTCTGGTGGACATGGTGCGTTTTATGCGCGAGCTTGAGATCGTCGGGCGCGAACGGCTGATCGAACGGGCTGCGGAGGTCGGGCGGTTTCTGCTTAAGGGGCTGCGCGAACTGGAGGAACGGTATCCGGACTGCATGGTCAACCCGCGCGGGGTCGGGACGCTGCTGGGCTTTACCGTCCTGCCCGCCCACGACCGGCGCCCGCGGGACCTGCTGTTGGATATAGCTCTGCGCAGGCATCTGCTGCTGATGCTCGAGGCTGGGAAGTCCTCGGTCCGTCTGCGCCCCTGCCTCAGCGCCGCGCGGGAGGACGCCGCTCGTTTCCTGGAGCTGCTGGACTGGACGATGCGCGACTTCCGAGCCGAGCGCCCCGCGGAGATGGCGCGCGAGGCCCTTCGGCAGCGCCGGCTCCCGGTGTCCGCTTTCATGCGCCTGGCGATTTGATTGCCCCGCCCTCAGCGGCCTTCGGTTTATCAATTCGGGCCTCAGGACATTGATGCCGGCGACGGGGCGCCTCCCTCATTAACGATGGCGTGGCGGCAGGCGACAAACGGCACTGATGGCATCCGGGCAGCGTCGAGATGGCTTCGAAATGTCGCGCCTTCAATCGCCGCCGATCTTGTCCGGAGTGACGCCCATCTTCTCCAGGATGCGCTCGAACTCGCGGTTCGAATAGAACTCTATGATGATCCTCCCCTTGCTGTGCCATTCGCGGATCCGCACCGGCGCGCCCAGATGCTCGCGCAGCACCCGCTCAAGCTCCGCTATGTGCGCCGGCGACTTCGGCGTTATGGACGCCTTGCGGAGCGGATCCGAGACGCCCAGCAGCTTTTCCAGCCCGCGCACCGAAAGCCCCTGAGACTCGCACCTCAGCGCCAGGCTCAGCTGCAGCTTCGGATCGCCCACCGACAGCAGCACCTTCGCATGCCCCGCCGTTATTCTGCCATCGCGAACCATCTGCTGGAGCGGCTTGGGCAGCATCAGGAGCCGGAGAACGTTCGCCACGGTCGGACGCGGCTTGCCGAGCCTGTCGGCAAGCTCCTCCTGCGTCAACCCAAAACGATCTATAATATTCCGCAAGGCTACGGCCTGCTCCATAGGGTTAAGGTCGGTGCGCTGGATGTTCTCGATCAGTGACAGCTCGAGGGTCTCTCTTTCGTCCACCGACCTGACGATCGCCGGAACCTTTTCGAGACCAGCCATCGCGGCGGCCCGCCATCGCCGCTCGCCGGCCACCAGGACGAAACGCGGCTGCTCATCGCCGTCTTCTTTTTTAGGCAAGGGACGTATCACGACTGGCTGAAGCACGCCGTGCTTCTCGATCGAGGCTGCAAGTTCCTGCAGTTCGTGCTCGTTGAAAGCCTTGCGCGGCTGCTCGGGATTAGGCGCTATATCGCGGATCGGGATTTCCTGGACTATCGCGCCCTCGGGCAGCGCTTCGGGACTTGCCGAGGTGCAAGACCCCCCTAAAAGCGCATTCAAACCGCGCGAAGAAGCTTGGGCTACCGTCATGGCATAGCTCCTTTCTGTAAAGGACGATCCTGACCGCCCCGTTCATGCAGATGCACCGGCTGGATCGTCGTTCGCCTGAAAAATCCGTCTCGGCCATCAGGGTGCCGGTCCATCGGTATCGGGCAGCTTGTTCCTCCCTTAACCTAGCGACCTATGGATTCGGATGTGCGCCAACCTTCAGGAAAAGAGATCGGCAAAAACGTTCGGAAACTGGAGAAAAAACGTCGGTTGCAAGCTCGAAATCCGCGTTTTTTCACGACTGCCGGATTAAGGATTGAGGGAAGCATCCCACGGGAATGGTGCCCGTATCTGTTGCATCGGATTTCGTCCGCAACGGTGCGCAATCCCACGGAATGCCAGGCTAGACCGATGGTTCCGCCGCCTAACTCCTGCCCTGAAGCCTGTTCTACGTGGAACGAATGGGGGGCGGCGACGAGGCACAAACCCTTTCCAAGACCTTACGAACGACTTTCAGCCCGATCCGAATAAGGCAGGCAGGTCTAAAAGCAGGATCGGAATTAAACTCCATGCAGCACTATATATAGATCAAAGACAGATAGACACACAATAAGTTGGACTGCCAGCTGGTCGGTAAAATTGCCGCAAAGCATCCGAATAGCTATTTCGCCCAGTCGCGACCGGATGTTCCACGTGGAACGCTGTTTGACACATAATGCCGAGTATGCACCACAAGGGCTGCCCACATATGGGGATTGACACATGCCTTGGGCGGAAATTGGACCGACTATACGTACGAATCAGAAGAAAGTTCGAGAATCAGGCTCCAAGAATATGGCGTCCAGCCAGTTGCGACTGAGTTCATCTCCACTGGCGATTCGGCGCTTCGACGTAAATTCACGCCGGAAAAGCTTCAGGGGTTTTCGTATGCCATCCGGTTGCGACCTGTGAGCGGCATATTCCCCGGTCGCACAGAAGCAAGGTCGCGGATAGTGTACAGCCGAACCTTTCCCGATGGGGCGGTCTGAAGGATGCAAGCCCAGGCCTGAAATCCCCCGATCTTAATCTCATCCTCCGAATCTGGAACGAATACCGAGCGAAATTGCCAATCCCCCGCCACACCATTGAGCCGGCTGCGGTGTTCCCGGGTGAGAGGGATATTCGCGTGGGGGATGGGGGGGAGTATTCCCCTATCTCTTCAGACAGAATCCCTCTCCAGAGAGTAGCGTTTTTCGCGATTTTTACCCTAAGTAGGGGAGGGTTTAAACCCGCCTCTACACCGAGAGGCCGGACGCGAACCGGCGCGTGCCAGCTTTTCGCCCATCCCTGTCCTCATCCGGTCCGTTGCCTCGTGGGTCTGTAGCGCAACCGGCCCCACACCATCAGCTACGCTTTCTTAAGGTCTCAAAGTGGCTTTCGACATATTATGCACCTCGGCAGGTCGTTAAACGTGGTTTCGGACGATCTGTTTCATGAACCTCGTTCCGGCTGGGATCGAAAATCCGCAGCCCCGGCAGGAAGGCATGATCATCCGATTCAACGTTAGTCTTTTTGTCTCAACGAGTTAAGATTGAAATCCTTCGGCGATGCGAGCGGTATGCGATGCCCATACGGGCGATTGGCCACAATAGATTGTATATGAGGGCCCGATAGAAGCTTACGATCCAGCATCGTCATTTACAACAAGTAGTTATTGATCATTCCGAAAGGCACAATCTATTGAGAACAATGGAAGGCTGCGCATTAATAGGGGGAGACTCGATTAGTAGTATTTTTAAAATTTTTGTTCTTGACAACATTAAAGGAGAACGCTAGTAACAGTGGTTAAAAGTAGAGTAACTATTGGGCGCATTGGCGGGAGGGACGGTCATTATAAAATTCGAGACTCACTAGGCGGCTGTTGCAGGCGAACTCCCCCCCACAGGTTCACTTGTGACACCGCTTTTGAGCGACCGGAGGGCCGGAAGGTCCTCCGGTTTTTTTGACAATCCGTAGGCTTTGTTGCGTAATTCTCGCCATAACTCTATTCGAAGCAATGAGTTGAGCGAAAAAGCATTTGCCGCGAGCCTGCGTTATAACTTTTTGTTTGGCAAGGTCTTATGTCTTTTATGCAACAAAGCCCAATCCGTAAAGAGGCAGGGGCGACTACGAGCTTTCGACGTTGGTTCTTCGTGGCTGGGATGTCGGCGATTTTTTTCACTTGTCGAAATCGTCGTTATCCCAGTCGTCATTCCAATCGTCGTCTTCTTCCGCAGCGAACATTCGATAAGCGGCGATCACCTCCCACTTTGGGCCGGACAAGAACAAGCCGCCGTCCATATTCACGTTCGATATCCTGCCTCTAAGGTTTCTGGATATGTCGGTTCCGGAGGTGTTGATGTTTTCGATCGTTTCGTGCCAGAAGCATCGCAGTATCGGGAACCAGTGGCGATCATAGGGGACCGTTTCCTGGGACAGGTCCAGGGCCTCGGTTTCCATCTGGCCGTAGTCGAGCAAGTACTGATCTCCATACTCAAGCTGCCAGCTTTTGATCTCGGCCCACGATAGTTTCCCGTCGCCGTTCGAGTCCACCGCATCCTTTTCCTTCCCTGCGGGTATGGATTTGGGGAAGCAAAGACCGTCCGCGCCCAGCCAGTACGATTCGTCCCTGCACGCGGCGCCGGAGAACTCGTACATGTACGAACAATATGCCATGCCCGGACCGGTCGGTTTCTCGTCGTTATCCGAGAACTTGAGCGGGCCGTCTTTCGTGCCATCAGGATAGCCGCCTTGTCTGCCGGCATGGCGGTCGAGCGGGCAGAGGAATACGCGGTCGCCGCCGATGTATTTTTCCTCCTGGAGGCTGGTCAGGCGGTCAATGTAGTTCTCGCGGTTCCTGTCGTGGTCCATGTCCCACATGAACAGGGCCTTGTATATCTGCTGGAGGTTATGGTGGCATTCGCCGATCTTGCTTTCGCGCCGCGCCTCGGCAAAAGACGGGAACAGCAGGCCCGCGAGAAGGCCGACTATCATGATGACGACCAGTATCTCGGTAAGCGTATAGCCGCCTTCACGGCCGCTGCGGCGGACCTGTCGCATAGGCATCCCCATTCCGGACGTCCGGCACCCCAAACCCTTATATATTATACTTCCATCCGCAATGTAAGTAACGCGCGTCGCGGCGGAATTTGGATCCACTGCCGGTCGGCGCCGGGGATTGCGCCTGGCGGACCGTCCTGCCGCGGGACGATCGCAGTTCAGCCTTCGCGCCCATCGTCCACCTGCGCCGAGACCACGTCCATCTCTGTACCGCCTGCGATTTCCGTCCCGGGGGAACCGCACGCCGGGCAGACCGCGCCCGGGAAATCCGCGCCCGACTCGGCCCCGCATCTCCGGCACCGGATCCTCGCGGAGACCCGTTCGATTTCGAGCCTGGAGCCTTCAAGAGGAGTGCCGGCGACGGCTGCGCCCCACGCGAAGAGGAGAGCGTCGGGATCAACGCCCGACAGTTCCCCCACGCGGACCTTGACGCAGATCACCCGGCGTTCCGCTCCGCCATCCTTTCGCGCGGCCTCGGTTGCCCTCTCGACGCATCGGCATATTTCCGCGGCTATGGAAAGTTCGTGCATTGCGTGCGATTTCCTCGGCTGCGGCAAAAACGGCAGGCGGTCTATTCCGAATCCGGCCTCGTCCTGCGCGGAGGACGCGCCGGGCCGCTGTCCCCCCCATCTCTGGCGCCGGCGCGAACGGGGGAATCGTGTTTTCGGCCGTCGGACGACCGATCAGAACGCGCGGCCCCGCATAGCCATCCCGCCTCGCCTTCCAAGCACCTCGGCCAGAATGATTGCCCTGCGGGCCGAGGATGGAGATGACAGCATAGTGCATACGAACGAGGCGGCCGAGTTCCCCCGAGCATCGGGAACCCGGTCCGCCGCCTTGGGAGCGGCCTTGGCCGCTGTCGGAGGCGAAACGGTCGCTGCTGCGTCGCGCTCGCGCTTCCGGCGGCGCTTGGACTTCTCGGTCGCCTGCCGCCTCTGTTCCGACGCCGGAACCGCCGGGATGGGTTGTTCGAAAATAACCGTCTGAACCTCTGGCGGTCCCACGCCGCCGGCGTCCGGTTGCGATATGGGCTCCGCCCACGCCTGCGGCGTCTTCTCTAAAGGCTCGTTTATCGCGGCGGTACCCGGAGGCTCGGCAGAACGTCCGGCGATTGCGGCCGGCGCCGGCGGCGGTTCAGTCCGTCCGGCGCGCCGTCTCTGCAATTCCTCCAGCGCGGATCGGAAATCTCTCGGCCCTTCCGTCCGCTCCCTGTAGACGGCCGTCCTCATGGACCGCTCGCGGTAACGCCTGTCCCACTCCGTAAGCTTTCCCGTGACATCCGGGATTTCCTCATCGGAATCCTTCATTCTCGGGCGTCTGGCCGGTTGGGATTCGAGCGCCTCGGATATGAGGCGGATCAGTAGCGCTATAAGGTCCACCATGCCGTGCCGCCTCCGGACACAAGCCCTTCCGATCAGAGGTCCGCCATCCGCGCATGGAGCCGCCGCATCTTCCGTGCGGCGCGGCCCCCCGCAAACCGGTTATCGGACCGCCTGCGCCTATGCATGCGCACGCACCCCATGCTCGACCGCGGTACGGCGCCCCTCAGGTCGATCCGTCCTACTGATTGCAACCCGATGCCGGATCTTCGCACCCCGCGGGCTCAGTGTCCCGCGGCGCCCCCTCCGGCGCCGGCGGCGCCTTCGGCGTCG
>CALKMO010000155.1 GCA_937991785.1 uncultured bacterium
GGATGCCGCCGGGTGCGACAAGCTGATATGCGGCCATGTCCATAGGTTCGCGCGCGAAGCTATCCCCTCGGCCGCATGCGGGCGCGAACTCATATGCCTCGGTTCGTGGCTGGACGGACCGAACGTACTTTTGTGCGAGGATGGGGCTTTCAGGTATGTTAAGGGACCCTTCGCGTAATCTATAATTCGTCCGGCGTGCGCGCGCACGGGTTCGGGAGTAACGCGCTGGCCTAACCGCGGATAATGCGGACTCCGGTCCCAGAAATCCCCGTCCCCGCATACGGGCATCGGCGCGGCGACGGGAGACCGGGGAGCGGCGGAGAATATATGGCAGAGCCAGAGGACAGGGAACCGGCAGAGGCGAAAGGCGACGAGGCCACGGAGAGCATCGGCCGCTACTTCGAGGCCGCCATAAGGCATGGAGCGTCAGACCTGCTGTTCACGGCCGGCGTTCCGCCGTGCGCTAGGGTCAACGGGGAGATAGTCCCCTTCGATGCGAAGTCCCTTTCGGCCGCGGATGTCCGTCGGCTCGTGTATTCCGTGCTTAGGCAAGATCAGATCGCCCGTTTCGAGGAAAGGCTGGAACTGGACTTTTCCATAGCTTACCGCGATGCCGTCCGGTTCCGCGGGAACGTCTACCGGCAGCGGGGCTGCGTCGCCGCGGCCTTCCGGATGATACCGTCGCGCATCCCATCGCTCGAGGATCTGGGGCTCCCGCCGGTCCTTAAGGAATTCGCGCTTTTACCCCACGGACTAATACTGGTGACCGGCCCTACCGGCCACGGGAAATCCACCACCCAGGCCGCGATGCTGGACATAATAAACCGCGAGAGAAGATGCCACATAGTGACGATAGAGGATCCTATAGAGTATCTTCACTCCAGCAGGAAATCGGTGGTGGACCAGAGAGAGGTCGGCGAGGACACGCAATCGTTCGCCGATGCCCTAAGGCATGTTCTCAGGCAGGACCCTAACGTCATACAGATCGGCGAGATGCGGGATCTGGAGACCATTTCGACGGCGCTGACCGCCGCCGAGACGGGACACCTGGTCCTGGCCACGCTCCACACCAATTCAGCAGCCCAGTCGTGCGATAGGATCGTAGACGTTTTCCCGCCGCACCAGCAGAACCAGGTCCGCACCCAGCTGAGCCTTTGCCTGGCGGCGATCGTGTCGCAGCGCCTCCTGCCTCGCGCGGACGGGAAAGGTCGCGTGGTGGCCGTGGAGATACTCCGCAACCAACCCGGCGTGGCCAACCTGATACGCGAGGGCAAGACGCACATGCTCCAGACCATCATGGAAACTCAGGGTCGGGCGGGAATGCAGACGATGGACGGCGCGCTTAAGAGGCTGTATATGGAGGGCGTAATCTCGAGGGAGACGGCCGTCAGGTACATGGCCAACCCCATGGCGCTGCCCGAGGCGTGACCCGGCATCCTTCGCGAAGCGTACGCTCGGTGCGGCGTCGTGCGGGCGTCTCGAATACGCCCCCTCCAGCGTGCGGCGCAGGGTCGTCGCCGGGCAGACGATCCCGCCGGTGCGGATGGAACAGAGATGGGCACGGCGGCTGAGCGACGGGGTATCTTCAGAGCGCTGGCGGTCCCAGAGCGGGACGGACGGAAGAGATGAGTCTGATCGGACTGTTTCTGCTTTTCGTGTTGGGCGCATTGACCGCTTGGATATCCGTCAGGCGGTGGACGGGGCGTTCCTCGCCGGAGTTCCTGTTTGGCATCGGCGGTTTCTGTTGCGTATGGGCGGCTATTCTGGCGCTCCTCGGGCTGGCTCTGCCCGGCTTGGTTAATCCCTTCGGGCCGTTTTTTCTGGCCGGAGCGCTGCTCAGCTACGCACCGTACATGGCCACGGCGGCCGCGGAGATAGGCGCGATGTTGTTCCAGCCGTCGGCGGCCAGGAGAAGTCCAGCGGCGGCGTCCTTGTCGAAAGCGTTGAGGGAAATGCATGCAGGCAGGATGGACGTGGCGTGCGCAAGATTCGAGGAGGCTCTGGTCGTGGATCCGGGGTTGGCCGCTACGTACCTGGCCTACGCCTCCGCCCTGCGAAAAGCCGGTCTCCGGAACCGCGCGATGGGAGTACTTGGGACGGGCATCGAACGGGCCGACCTCGGGGAGGGACACGCGGACATCGTGCGGCTATGCGTGGAATGGCTCGTCGCGGAAGAACGCTTCGACGAGGCGCGTGCAGTGGCGGCCAGGGCGCAGCGCAGATATGAAGAAGAGAAGGGGAAGGCGGCAACCCGGTACCGGCCGGACGACCTTGCTGGCGCGATTTCCGCTATGGAGGACATATCGAAGGCCATCGGCAAAGCGATCGTTCCGCCGGCCGCGCCGGCACCGGAGAAATTCGACGCAGACTGACCGCGGCGGCCATTGTCCCTCGCAAGGTCGGAATGGGCCCCGAGCCAGTAATGCGGAGCGACATGAAGGGAAGCCATAGCCCGGGCGTCCGGGGCCGAAGCGGATATCGTACGAGCGGACCCCTATGGGAAGCCATAGACGCCTGAGCGGACCAAGCTGGTATGGCGCGGATGCCTTAGTTATGGGACGGCAGGTTCCGGGTGAGCGAGATTGG
>CALKMO010000156.1 GCA_937991785.1 uncultured bacterium
AATGCGACATGGTCATGTTCGGCTGCCTGCTGAACGGCGAGGATGGCGCCGTCGTGCCGTTTTACGATTGCGACAAAAACCGATGGCTCGGCGCAAGGATGCCGGGCGCGGAATTCATGGGGCAGGTCGGAGGGGTGCGGCAGGATCTGGGGCTCGTCTACGATCCCAGGCGGGATCTGGTCTGGGGAGTGCTCGGGGAGCTTCAAAAGAAAGGAAGCTTGCGCGCGGCAAGGGTGGATGCCGCGACGCTGGGCCTTAAACCGCTGAAGTAACGTTCGAGGCGGCATGGGCATCATTAAGCGCACGGCTATGAGCCGTGCAAGCGCGCATCAATGATCCGGCGAAGATATTCGCGGGCGTAGGAACGGCGGGGACGGGAGGTGGATATGAGCAGGCGGCTTCCGGCGGTATTGGTTGCGCTGTGCGCGTTAGGGGCATCCTTTCGCCGCGATGCGCGGGCGGCGGATGCGGACGAATTTCGTGTCAAGCGCGAACCGATATTCGAGTTCGCGCAAAAACCAGCGGTGACGCGGGAAGGCGACAGGGTGACGGTCGCTTTCGAGACGAAGGGATGGTGCGACGTCACCGTGGCCGTCGAAGACGCAAAAGGGAGAATCATCCGCCACATGGTCAGCGGGGTGCTCGGCCCCAAGGCACCGCCGCCTCTGCAGCCGAACACGAAAAAACAGGTCTTGGTATGGGATGGGAAGGATGACCGGGAGGCTTACGTGGACGACAAGGAGTCTTGTACGGTCCGCGTAAGCCTTGGACTCAGGCCGCGCCTCGAAAAGATACTATACTGGTCGCCCTACAAACGGATTGCGGAAGCCGCACCAGCGATGGCGGCGAATGAGGAGGGCGTGGTCGTATGCGAGGGGGCAGGGGTTGACTTCATCCGAATGTACGACCACGACGGCAATTATCTGCGCACCATCTACCCCTTTCCGGCGGCTAAGCTCGGCGAAGTAAAGGGGCTCGACTGGAAAGAAGTTCCGCACGGGTTCAAGGTTCCCTGGAAACAGAGCTTATACCAGCAGACGCTGCTCACTTCCGGCGACAATTGCAACTGGTGGGACCTGGGCGGTATGAGCGGCCGGGCGGCGACCGGGATCGGGCTGCGCGGCAAGGACCTCGTGCTGGCCGGCATCAAAATGAATAGGTTGAGCACCGACGGCTCCACGGGCGGCCGCGAGCTGCTGGGCGGAAGGACCGCTTTCCAGCTGAAGCGCATGACGCATGCGTACGGGACCAAGGATGCGGAAGTGTCGCCTACCAGCGTGGCGATTTCTCCCGACGGAAGGTGGGTTTACCTGGCAGGGTTCTCATACCGGTTGCCCTTCAATTTCGACACCATGCACGGAGTAGCCCGCCTGCCGTTCGACGGCCGGGAGGATGCGAAGGTATTCGTCGGGAAAATCGAGATACAGGGCGGCCATGCGGCAGGATACGGATCGGGGCCCGGAGAATTCATGAACGCTGCGTCCGTGGACTGCGACGCTCAGGGCAGGGTATACGCAAGCGATTTCATGAACGACCGCATACAGGTTTTCGATCAGGACGGGAAGTTTCTGAAGGAGATCAAGACGCCCAAGCCGGCCGTCGTCAAGGTGAACAGGAAGAACGGGGAGATATGGGTTATTTCATGGATGATCCCGTCGAGACTCTGGTCGTCCGCCAAAACGCCCATCCCTGTCGGAACGACCCTGACGAAATTCGCCTCCTTCGACGACCCAAGAGAGATCGGGCGGCAGGAGATCCCAATGGGAAAAGTCAGCGTGCGGTCCGACGGGAAATACAGCACATACACCGGCCTGCCCCATCCGCTGTGGTTTACGGCCGAAGTGGATTTCTGGTCGGATCCGCCGACGATCTGGATCGGGCGCGAGTGCCGCAACGATGAGGAAAGGGGCGTGCATCCCGGCGACGGCGGGCAGGTCACTCCATGGGAAACGGCCGGGATCAGGCTGCTGCGCGAGAAGAACGGGAAGCTGGAATGCATACGGGATTTCGGGGAGGAGACGAAGAAGCGGGTCGTCCGCGCCCGTCCCCCAATGAACGCCATCCAGCGTTTGGAAGTGAACCCGGTCAACGGGAAGCTGTATGTAGGCGAGGCGGACAGCGCCCCCACGGGCAAGGCCAGCACGCAACTGCTCGAGATAGACGTTGACAAGGATACGATAAAGATCGTCGAACTGCCATTCAATGCGATGGAGTTTGTGTTCGACAGCGAAGGCTACGCCTATCTGCGAAACACGGACATGATCGTAAGGTACGACGCGACTTCGTGGCGGGAGGTGCCTTTCGACTACGGGGAACGCCGGCAGGGCGTGGGGCGCGACGGGGGAATCGGAGGTCGGTCCACTCCAGCGATCGGAGGCTTGCCCCTGCCTTCCAAGTCTCCGGTGTGCTATCACCAGGGCGGGATCAACGTCAATTTCCGCGGCCACGTGGTGGCTTCATGCGCGTACCGTTTCGTAGGGATAAGCGGCAAGCATTATGCGCTGGACAAGGATGCCTTGGGAGCTCTGGGCGGCAAAGAATACATGCCAGCGATATTCCCGGGCCGCATTTCCACATCCACGACCCCCTGCATTCACATCTGGGACAAACACGGCAAGCTCATCCGGAACGACGCCGTGTCCGGTGTCGGGCAGGTGGACGGCGTGGCGATAGACAAGGACGACAACATCTACTTCATGCTTACGGCCAACCGCGTGTTGGACGGGAAGCCCTATTTCAACAGAGTATCCGAGACGCTGATCAAGGTCAGGCCCCGTCCGGGGCTGAAGATCGTCACTCTGACTCAAGGCGCCCCCATTCCGTTGAACGAGGCCGATGCTCCGAAGCGTCCTCCCGACCTGCACATGGGCGGAGGCGATCCGTGCTGGGTGGAGTCCGCGGAGTGGTTTTACGGCGGGGTGGGATTCGCGGGATTCAACCCGGGCCATGCGCCTGCCTGCGCATGCTGGTTCTCCCGCTTCTGCCCGGATTACTTCGCGCGCTCGATCGCCCCGGAACCGAGCCTTTATGGCGTGGCGGTCCTGGATTCGTCCGGAAATTTGATAACTCGGATCGGGAGGTACGGAAATCCGGACGACGGCCGGCCGATGGTTCCGCATCCGGAACAGAAATCGCCCAGCCCTCTTGGGGAAGACGAGGTCGGGCTCTTCCATGCCTGCTACACGGGTACTCATACGGACCGGCGCATTTTCATCTCAGATGTAGGCAACGGCCGGATACTAAGCGTCAAGCTCGGCTACCACGCGGAAGAGAAGATCGCTCTTAAGGATATCCCGGACAGGAAGGGCAATTAGTCCCGGCGGACGCCGCGCGCATCGGGGATTCTTAACCGGGCTCCGCGGAGCTAGCGCCGGAGAAAGGAGAGCAGAAATGATGGCGGTTC
>CALKMO010000157.1 GCA_937991785.1 uncultured bacterium
CAACGCGGTAAAAGACCAGCGTCAGGACATACATACCCGCGGTCTGCTCGATCATATTCGCCTTCTGCTCATCGTTCATCCCGGCGGCGCTTTCCGGATCGAACAGTTTGCGCAGGGTGTACCTTGCGCAGAACGTCGTCCCGCCCTGGTTGTAGGGAGTATTGGCGAGTTTCAGCCCCGTTCCGCGCCTGGGCCAGAACCGCGGCCTGACGTTTTCGGCCGGTCCGTCGAACTCGCTCGTGTCCAAGCCCCCCTTATTCTCCGGCTTATTGGGAAACTGGGCATCCCACAATTTCCGATGATACTTTTCGATCTCCGCCGCAGCCATCGGCGCCAGGATCGGGACGATGTTTTCCGCCGCGGCGGCCGTCCCCGTGCTGCCGGCCCGCGCGAACATGCCGATTATCACGGTCATGCCGAGCGCCATGATGAGCAGCGAGACGAGGACCTCGATCAGGGTAAAGCCGCGCGCGCCCGCATCGCCGCAGCGAGCCCGGAGCGGCACGCCGGCGATGAGCGCGGGGGGAGACTCGATCGCAACGGGAATCTCATGCGCCACCCAGCGGTTCCGGACGAATCCGTCCTCGAGCGCGCGCTCCGGCGCACGGATATATACCCGGATCATCCGTCCCAGCCCGCCATCCATTTCCTCTAAGCTCCGCTACCTGACGAACTCATCGCTTATGCCTATGGCTCCGGATTTCGATACCGTTACCACGCGGAACAGCCCTCCGTCGCGCACGCATACCGAAAGGTTCGCCGATGCGGTGCCGTCGGGCATGAAAAAAAGCAGCTTCGAGTTGCCCGCCGAATCTCTCGGCAAAACGTTGACGTGCCTGTAGGCGGCGCCGGAAGCGCTTCTTTCAAGGCGCCTTTTCAAGTTATTCGGGTCGTCGGGCCCCAGAGGCCCGGAAAGACCGTCGGGATCGTAATCGTAGTACAGGTAGCTGTAGCCGTTCGGATCCTTGCCGGTCTTTGTCCGGCCGGCTAGCCGGTCGCGCCACGCAGTGACCTTCGCCTTGTCTTCGCTCGAAAGCTTGTTGTAATCATCCGGCTTCATGTTTACAGCGAGCGGCGGTTCAAGCGGATCGAGGTCCCCGAAGGCCTCGAACCATACTCCTCCCTCCAGCTTGCGCATCTCGACGCGATAGTTGGTCCATGGCTTCCCAGTTAGCGGGTTTATATCCGGCTCCCAGATGCCCGGGTTCCCCTTCATCTGGTAGGCGTTGGGATTCCATCCGCCTTGGGCGATGACCTTGTCCTCGGTGTCTGCATCCAGAGCATCGGTTATTTTTGGGAAATGCCATACGCCTATCCATTGATCGTTTGGTCCCCGGTTGATTATTCGGACATGATAAATGGCGTTTCGAGATATCGCCATGCTCCTGGCCATTCTCAAGGTTCCCG
Source organism: uncultured bacterium (assembly GCA_937991785.1). Lineage (GTDB taxonomy): Bacteria > Planctomycetota > SZUA-567 > H5-PLA8 > CALKMO01 > CALKMO01. The sequence goes on from CALKMO010000157.1 coordinate 1,408, forward strand.
CGACCAAGTTGGCCGCCTCCACTACATATTGTTCGCGGCGAATAGGCGCCAAACCATGCGCGAGCAAACCCGTCAATATGACCATTATGGTCATTACGACAATAAGTTCAGCCATCGTAAGACCTCTTTGAGATCTAAAGTGTATCACCGAACATCCTCGCAAAACTTCCCTAACTTTTATAATCGCAAATGACATATGAACGACTCTAAGCGCGATGCCCAAAAGACATTGAGACCATCGCATCGCAAATTTACACAGGAATCTCCGCATATCCACATCTCCCGTCTTTCAGATATACAGGCAAACCGGCCATCAAGTCACCATATCGGATCGCGAAGCCATAGCGTAATCTCTCCGGTATTATCATGTGTCGCGACGTCTTATGTTCCTGAGGCTTTCTGCATAAAAGACGCAAGGCCATTTAAGAGGGCTTTTATTCATTAATGCGCTGGATCGCCATACTTTTGAACAATCGTATCGGAAAAGATTTGGCAAACAGCATCCTATTGCCGGCAACCATAGTCGGAACCTTTGGATTAATATTGGCTTGCTCCGCAGCGGATTTCAACGGCGAAGGCGGTAGCGCAAAGTTGCAGTCGGCGATGCGCTCCCGGATACGGTTTTTCACGCCAAAACTCACGCTAGTTCCATAGGCAGGAAGTCGTAAGGAACAGCGATTGGATCGTTCGTCTTTAGGACTTATCCGTTCCCGGCCCTAAATTGAACCGAAGCGTCTTTTCGCATTAGGGCGGCGGCCGTGCATGTCGGTCAGCCAGAGCGCCAGTATGAAGACAAAGCCTGCAAGCAAGTATATCGCCGGCGGGCCAATTACATCCCATAAACCGCAGGACCAGGCCGCGACGAGCGGTCTTATCGCACCGGAGACTGGAGAATAACCCAGCAGCAGAGATATGGTGCGGTCGAGGGAGGAGGCGGAGTCGTCCCCGCGCCCCAGCGCCCTGAATTCGCATAGCAGGTAAGCGGTCAAGGGCATCCCTCCGGCGACGGCGCACGAGGCCGCATGGTACGCCTGCGGCGCGAGCGCGTAGGCAGAAAGCGCGGCGAACAGGAGAGCCGCGAGGAATAAGAGACATGCTAGATACGCGTACTGCTGGAGCGGGAAGTAACGCGTCGCGATAAGGCCGAACGGCATGGCGAGCCCCGACAGCGCCGCCGCGTGCGCCCCGGTCCTGGCCGCCGCCGCGCGCCACCCGCTGCGCAGCGGATCGGAGCCATGGACCAGCGGCGGGATTATAAGTAAAGCCGCACAAGCCAGGGCGCTCCATAGCGCCTCGTTTACGCGCCGCGGGTCGAGATACACCGCTGCCAGCTCGGACCGATCCGGCGCCAGGAGCGGCACGGCCAGGGCCAGGAAGCATACGGCCATCCAAACGAACACCGCCGCAAGAGAAAGCCCTTCGTGCAAGTCCGAAGCGGCCGCTTTACCGCCATCGCGTCCTGAATTCCGGAGGCGCGACGTCTCGGAACCCTGGCGATCGCCGGCCGCGCGGTTTGCGAAAGGCATAAGCCAATTCCTCCGATTCCTCCGAAGATTCAGAAGGAGCCGGACCATATATATAGCGCCGAATCGAGACGCCGCCGCGCGCGAACCGTTCAGACCTCGCCCCCAAGCACTTCCCGTACGATGGCCGCGTTTTCTTCGACGATGTCGTCCTTGTCTCCGCGGTGCATCCCTACGTTGACGACGTCGCCGGGCTTGATGTTCTCAAAGGCGAATTGCAGCGCCATCCGAGGGGCGATGCGGCCGGCCCCCATGATCTTATAGGCGATGCAGGGTTTGCGTATGGCCCGGATCGCTTCCAGCGCGCGCAACAGGTCGCGCAGCACGAACCTCTCGCCCCCGCCCGCGTGAACGCTGCCGCAATTGAAGCAGCACACGGCATGGAAATCGGCGAGGCCCAGCGAATCCACCCACAGATGCGCATCCGCGGAATGGCCCGCGACCCCGACCGGCATCCCGACGCGGCGCGCGATTTCGAACCATCCGCGCAGCTTCTTTTCGTCCCTGGCGGCGTACAGGTCATCCACCAGCTTGCCGTGGAAGTACAGCGCCTTGCAGCCGATCTCCGCCGCCTCCTCCACGGCGCTCCGCATGTCCGGCTTTCTCAGCAGGTTTATTTGGGCGATCCAGAGCAGACGGCCCCCTTCGCGGATGTATTCCCGTACGGCCTGGAGCACGTGCGGCGTCTCGTTGTTGGCCACCATGGCGTTGATCCCGGCGGCCTCGGCGCGCGCCCAGGTCTCCTTTATCCGCTCGACCGTGTAGTATCTCCGCATCTCCTCGTCGCGCCGCCGATCCTGGTGGCTGTATCCGCCGAAGGGGT
>CALKMO010000158.1 GCA_937991785.1 uncultured bacterium
GATCGCGTTCCGCCGGAAACCCTCAGTATCTCGAGCCGCCCGTATTTCGTCCCCAGCTCTCTTCTCCTGTCTTCCTCCTTCATCACCCCCCGTTCTTCGAGCTCCTTGGCGACCGCCGCGGCGCAATCGGTTATCGCCCTGAGTAGTCGCGGGCCGTCCTCGGCCGATTTGAGGGCCGCCAGCGCCCCCGCGAGGTCCCTTTCCGCCGCCAGCCCCTCGGCTTCGGCCCGGTCCCTCGCGTGCGTCGGGGATGGACTTTCCTCCGCGATCGCAGCCAGCAGGCGCAATCGGTCCAGGATGCGGGCGGCCCAGTCGGGCTTGGCCTCGTAGACGCGCGGAGTCTCGCGCCTGATCTTTTCGCGGCGCGCGTTGATAGAATCAATATCGTTCCATGCGAATGGGACGCGCGCGCGTATGTCCGATGGGGCAGGCTTGCCTATTTCGAGCGGCGGCGCAGGGGCGCCGATATTCATGACCGCGATCGAACCGGCGAAAAATACGGCCAGGGCCGCCCATCCGGCCAGCGCGGCCCCCGCGCGGCGGAACGCCCGGCGTACCGGCGCATCCTCGGCCTCGGCGCCGGCCACCGTCGTATGGCGCCTCCACACATTTACGCGCCGGCCTTCCACGGCCATCGGCATACGCCTTCCCCGGCTCTCGCCCCCGGCAGTTTACCTCTTCGCCTGCCCGCCGGTCCGTTCGCCGGACGGTCCTCTGGGGGCATCATCCCCGGCATCCTCCGGCGCATCCTTGTGCGTTCCCCCGCAAGGCGATCCGCAGCCCGGAGATCCGGCGCGTCCATTCGAAGAACCGCCCGGCGATCCGCCTGCGCTCCCTCGATGCTCGTAGGCCGTCACTATCCGCTGCACTAGCGGATGGCGGACGATGTCCGCATCGGTGAGTTGAACGAAAGCCACGCCGGGGATGCCGCGAAGCACGTCCCGCGCGTTTATAAGCCCAGATTCCACTCCGTCCGGCAGGTCCACTTGCGTGACGTCCCCCGTTATGACGGATCGCGAATCGAAGCCCAGGCGGGTAAGGAACATCAGCATCTGCTTCGGCGTGGTGTTCTGCGCCTCGTCGAGGATCACGAAGGAAGAATTGAGCGTGCGGCCGCGCATGTACGCCAGCGGTGCGACCTCAATTACCCCCAAGTCCATGTAGCGATCCACCTGCGAAGGGGACAGCAGCTCGCGCAATGCATCGTACAGCGGCTGCAGGTAAGGATTGATCTTTTCGCGGTAATCGCCTGGCAGAAAACCGAGGTGCTCGCCGGCCTCCACCGCCGGGCGCACCAGGACCATGCGGCGCACCGCCCCTTCCTCCAGCGCTTCCACAGCTTTGGCGACGGCGAGGAACGTCTTGCCGGTGCCTGCGGGGCCCGTGCAAAAGACCACATCCCGCTCGTCCATCGCCTTCATGTATTCGCGCTGTCCGCCGCTCCTCCACTCCACCTTCCGCCCTTGCCGCCGCTTATCCGCCGCGCGTTCCGGAGCCCCGTTCGCCGCGCGGTCTGCTGTCCCGCCCCATCGCCGGTCGCCACGCTCCGTGCGCCAGCCGTACCGAACGTCCCGCAATATCCGAGACACTTCCGAATCGCCCAGCGGACCGCCCTCCCTTATCTCGCGGAGCATGGCGAGGAAGGCGCGCATGCTGAGGTCCACGTCGCGGGGATTGCCCTGCACCGTCACGATCGAGTCGCGCGCCACGACCTCTACGCCGAACTCCTCCCGCACGCGCCTGAGGTTCCGGTCCCCGACGCCAAGCAGGGTGCGGACGGCTTCGATATCCTCAAGTTCGAGCACCCTCTTCATGACGACATCGCCACCTTGAAAAAGAAATAGCTGACCGGCGCGGCGGGCAGGATCGAATCCACTACGTCCATGAACCCGCCGAATCCCGGCACCAGGTTCCCGGCATCCTTGACGCCGACGCCGCGCTTGAGCAGGGACTCCCCGAGATCTCCGCACAGGGCCACCACGCCGACAACGATTCCGAACAGGATCGCCCCGGCGACGTCGAAAAAGGGGAGGAAGCCGACCGACGGATGCCGGCACGCCAGCGCTGCCAGCACGCTGCAGGCAACCCCTCCGATCGCGCCTTCCCACGACTTGCCGGGCGATATCCTCGGTATGAGCCGGCGGCGGCCGAAGAGATTCCCGAAGAGAAATCCGCCCACGTCGCTCATCTTGCTGACCGCCACGCACCCCACGAAACAGCCAATCCCTATCTCGTTCCAGCCGCTGCCTCCTATGACGCCGCCCCCTCCCATGTGCCTTATGCGCAGAAGAAACGCCGTGGTAAGCCATACGTACAGCAGGCCGAAGAGCGTAACCGATATGGATGGGACCGCACGGTCGTTGTCGCGCTTGGTCGCCTGCAGGAACATGGCGCCTATCACCGCCAGCACCAGGCCTCCCCACAACAGGTCGTCTCCTGCCGACAGGTCGCCGACAAACCTCGATCCGGGCTTCGGAAGCGTCAGCCAATGCAGGATCGCCAAGACCACCGCCATGCCGATGCCGAACGTGCTGAAGGGCGTTTCTCCCGCAGATCGGCATATTCCGTACAGCTCGCCAAGAACAATCCAGTTCGTCGCCGCTATCATTATCGCGAGCGCCAGGCTCGACCTCAGCAGCCATAAGTCCGCCGCCAGTCCTGCGGCGACTATTGAGACCATCACGGCTATGGCCGCGACACGGACGGCCAACGCCCTCAGGAATGAGGGTGTAAATCCGTTGACGATCCAGCCGCTCGCGCCGGATTCGCGAACACTCGTCAAATGCGGTTCCCCCCCTCAGGGCCTCTCGTCATATCCCGCATCGGATCGTATCGTCCCTTCCACTCCCTACAGAGATCAAGCGTACAGGAACCCCCAAGAGCTGCTCGATCCGGCGCACGTACGCCTGGGCCTCGGCCGGCAAATGCTCCCGGCGGCGACAACCGCCCAGAGGAGTTTCCCACCCTGCCATCTCTTCGTACTCGGGTTCGCACGCCGTCAGGCTCTCCAGATCCGCCGGCATCGTTTCGATCCGACGGCCTTCGCAGCGATACGCGGTGCATATCTTTACCGGATTTCGTCCGGTCAGTACATCGAGCTTGGTTATCGCCAGGCAATCAACCCCGCTGGTTTCCACGGCGTACCGACATGAGACCGCATCAAACCATCCGCATCGGCGCGGCCTGCCGGTCGTGGTCCCGTACTCGCCTCCTTTTTTCCGGAGCTCGTCCCCATCTCCATCCAGGATCTCGGTCGGGAACGGTCCGGCTCCGACTCTGGTGGTATACGCCTTGGCCACGCCAAGGACTTCGGATAGGCGGCGCGGAGGTATGCCTGTGCCGGCCGATGCCCCGCAGGCGGCAGAGTTAGAACTGGTGACGTACGGATAAGTCCCGAAATCCACATCAAGCAGCGTTCCCTGCGCGCCTTCCAAAAGGAGCCTCCGGCCGCCGTCGAGCGCCTTTCGCAGGTAGGAAGCCGTGTCGGCTATGAAGGGTTTCAGCTTCTCGCCGGCGGCAAGAACCTCCTCCGCCACTTCCTCCCACTTCATCGCCTCGATCCCGTATATCTTCTCCAGAACTGGGTTTAGGTCTTCGAGCCTTGAACGCACCTTCTCGCGAAATGACGCCGGACGCATAAGGTCCACCGCACGTATGCCCCACCGCGCCGCCTTGTCCGCGTAGCAGGGACCGATGCCTCGGCCGGTCGTGCCTATCTTGCCTCCCCCCTTCCGCAACTCCTGCGCCTTGTCCAAAACCCTGTGATACGGCATCACCAGATGGACGCGGGCGGACAAGAGCAGGTTTCCTCCGTCTATGCGCACTCCGCGCGCCCGTAGATCCTCTATCTCGGACACCAATAGAGCCGGCTCCACCACCACTCCGTTCGCGATTACGCAGACCTTGCCGTGTCTGAGTATTCCGGAAGGCACCAGATGGAAGGCATATCTTTCGGATCCGACCACAACGGTATGGCCGGCGTTGCTTCCGCCTTGATAACGGACGATTATATCATATTCTTCGGCCAAGGCGTCGAGCACCTTGGCCTTCCCCTCATCGCCCCACTGGACGCCGACTATGACGGTGGCGGGCAAAATCAGTTCCTCCCCACGCGGCCCTTTACCCTTTCCCCTCTCCCCTTTCTGCGGTCCGGCGGCATTATGTTCACCCGCCCTTTTTGAGAGACCGCCTGTTCCACGCAGGTCCAGGAAAGGGATTTTGCTTTGAAATCCGCCGCAGTCAAGTCTCGACGGCCGGATCGAAGGCGAATGTTAGACTTGCCGACTCCATCCGCCGGCCTTAAAGTCTAGGTCCTCCCGGACCGCGGGGGAACGGGCATGGGAACGCGGAGCGCCGGCCCGGCATGTCCGGCGGCGTCCCGCACGGGGTGGCGGCGCAAGGGAATATCGCTTGTCGGACATTTCGATAGACTGCGCCTTCCCCGGAGGCAACATCCGCGTGGAAAAGGTCGAGGGCGATACGGTCCTGCTGCGCCAGGACATCAGGGATACCGAGGGCTTCTGGTTCTACTGGCATTTCCGGGTCAGGGGTGCGGCGGGACGGAAGCTGACCTTTTCCTTCGCCAATGAAAAACCCGTGGGCGTACGGGGGCCGGCGTTCTCGCCGGACGAGGGGGCGACCTGGAGATGGGCCGGAACGGAGATACAGGACGGGGCGTCGGGGAAGGCGTTCGCGTTCGAGTTCCCGCCGGCATCCGGACCGGTACGGTTCTGTTTTGGGATGCCTTACACCGGGATGGACTGGAAGGCGTTCCTGGATCGTATCGGCGGCCGCGCCTTCGCCGGAGACTATAAGATGCCGATGGAGGCCGGCACGCTCTGCGCGAGCCGCAAGGGGCGGCCGGTGGAAATGTTGCGCGCAGGAAGGCTTGATGGCGGGGCTCCATTCCGCGTCGCCGTAACTTGCAGGCATCGCGCGTGCGAGATGATGGCCAGCTACGCGGTCGAGGGGATCATCGAAGCCGTGCTCGCGGAAGACCGCACGGGCAAATGGCTCAGGGAAAACGTGGAACTCCTGGCGATACCCTTCGTGGACAAGGATGGCGTGGAGGAGGGCGATCAAGGCAAAAACAGGCGCCCGCGCGATCACAACAGGGACTTACGCGACGATCCCATTTATCCGGAGACCAGGGCCATACTGGACCTTCTTCCTAAATGGGGCGAAGGCAGACTGGCGGCGGCGCTGGACATGCACTGCCCCGGCATTCGCGGCGAGTGGAGTGAGCATATATATCAGGTCGGGAGCCAGGATCCGAAGGGATGGGCCGAGCAGCGGAAATTCGCCGCGGCGCTGGAGGCTGTCGCGCGCGGACCGTTGCCGTACCGGG
>CALKMO010000159.1 GCA_937991785.1 uncultured bacterium
GCGCTTCGCCCCGGTGTTAGATCAAAAACCGTCGGGGCGTGGCGCAGTCTGGTAGCGCACTTGAATGGGGTTCAAGGGGTCGTTGGTTCAAATCCAATCGCCCCGACCACGCGCTTCATACAGCGGGGTTGCTTTGAGGGCAACCTCGCTTTGTTTTTTTAGGAAGCAAACGCCGGGAGGGAAGAACGCAGGGGGTCTTTTTCAGCTGCGGGAGCGGATCTCCTCGAGCGCCTTCTGCGCTTGCTCGCGGCGAAAGAAGGGCTGGTCGGTGGCCAGCGCGGTCTCGAGCCTGTCTTTTGCCTCCGCTGTCCGTCCGGCCTTCAGCAGCACCATGGCCGTGTGGTAGTTGATGATCGGGTCTTCCGGGACTTTGGACAGAAGATCGTGGAAGATCGCCAAGGCCTGCTCGAGATTCCCCTTCTTGAAATGCGCCCAGGCGAGGGTGTCAACGATGCTGAGCCGCTCGGGCTGGAGCCTTCTTGCCTTCTCGGCGAGCTCCAAGGCGCGCTCGAGATCGGCCTCCGTCTTGCCGTGGTCCGCGAGCAGAAAGGCGAGATTGTTGTAGGCGCCCCAGAAGTTGGGGACTTTTGCCGCCCCCCTCTCGTAGACGCGGATCGCCGCCTCGATTTCGTTTCGCTGCTGGTGAAGAAAGCCCAAAGCCATGTAGGCCGCGGGGTGATCCGGCCGGGCGGCGATCGCCTCCTCGAAGCGGTGGACGGCCTCGGCGGTCTTACCCTGGGCGATGAAGAGGGCGGCAAGATTGTTGTAAGGCTCCGGCCACTGCGGCTCGACTTCGGCGGCCATGCGGAAGGTTTTCTCCGCCTGGGCGAAATCCCCGGTCGCGGCGAGCACCTTGCCCAGCAGGTTCAGCGTAAAGGCATCCTGCGGGTTCTTGACCAGCCGCTGGCTGCAAATCTGGAGCGCCTTCTCGCGCCGCCCGAGTTGGAGCTGGATCTCGACGAGCGCCTGGAGAAGCGGCGCGGCGTCCGGCAAAGCGGCCAGGCCCGCCTCGAGCACGGCCGCCGCCTGATCGCCCTCGTTGCGCGCGGCGTGCAAGGAGGCCAAGCGGAGGTAGCCGAGCGGCGCCCGCGGCGCCTCGCGGAGGATTTCCTCGTAGGCGGCCTTCGCCCCCGCAACGTTGTTCTGCGCCAGCAGGAAATCGCCCAGATCCGCCCGGGCCGCCATGTCTTCCGGCCGGGCGTTGACGACGCGGCGCAGCTGCGCCTCGGCCCCGCGCGGATCCCCGTTGGCGAGAAGGGCCTGCGCGAGCGCCCGGCCGAGTCCTCGGGAGCCCGGGTTCGCCTCGAAGGCCTTGCGCAGGGTGTCGAGTGCAAGCTGCGGCTCGCGGTTGCGGAGGTGGGCCTCGGCAAGCATGAGGTGGACTGCCTCCAGATCCGGCCGCTCGACGGCGACGTGGCGCAGAGCGGAAATGGCGTTTGGGAGGTCGTGGCGCACGAGAAGGATCCTTCCGCGCAAAAATGAGGCCTCCACGTTCCGCGGGCTCTCTTTCAGCACCTGCTCGACGAGCGCGGCCGCTCCGGCGACATCGCCGGCGGAAAAGGCGAGGTGCGCAAGCGCATTCTTGGCCTTGAGCACGCCGGGGTGGCCCGCCTCCCGGCTGAGCCCAGTCGTCTCCTTCAGGAGAACCACCGCTTCCTCGCTTCGCCCTTGACCGGCCAAGACCTCGGCGAGCGCAAGACGCACCTCGAAGCCCTTGTCAATTTCCGCCGCCGCCTGCCGCAGCAGCCGCTCGGCGGTCGCAATCTCCTCGCGCGCGAGGTAGAAACGGGCCGCGGCGATGCGCCGTTCCTCGCTCTTCGGTTTCTCCGCAATCGCCTGGCCAAGGAGCGCCTCGACCTCCTCGCGTTTCCCGACCTCCCAGTAAAGCGCCGCCAGGTTCTGCCGGTGCTCCTCCCGATCGGGCTCGAGCTCGAGGATCGTCTTCATGGCCGCAATTGCCGCTTCCCGATCCCCGGTCCGCGCGTGGAGCGCGGCCTTCATCTGGTGCAGCTGCACCGCCCCGGGGTTGTAGCGGATTCCCTCGGCAAGCGCCGTCTCCGCACAGGCGGCGCTGTTTTCGTGGAAACAGGCCGAGGCGAGAAGCCCATAGAGGTCGGCCTCGCGGTCCCCCTCAAGTTGAAGCGGCTCGAGGATCGCCCGCGCAGCGTCGACTCTTTTCTCGGCGAGGAAAACCGCGGCCGAGAGGAGCTTGCCGTCACGGCTGGCGGGGTCGCGGCCGAGCACGAGGTCGGCCTTCTCCCGCGCCCGCTCGGGGAGGCGGGCAAGCAGAAAAATCCGCCCGAGTTCGACCTGCGCGGCGAGGTGCCCGGGCTCGAGCTCGACCGCCTTGGTGAAGCTGGCGAAGGCCTTCTTCACGTCCCCCCCTTTGAGTTCGACTCGGCCGAGCCAGAAGTATCCCTCGGCCAGGTTGGGGTCTATTTGGAGGGCGTTTTTGAACTCGAGCCTGGCCTTGGTGATGTCGCCCTTCTCGTACAGCGCTTTTCCCTTGGCAAGAAAGCGCGTCTTCTTCTGCTCAGCATCGGCGCAGCCGCCCAGTACCCCGACGGCTACGAGCAGAGCACATCCCACCGCCGCAAGCGATCTGCTGTTCATCGGTTCCTCCGGGAGCGGAAATCCTCAAGGGGGTTCATGACCAGAGCAGGCCGGAGAGGTACAGCTTCCGGCCGCCGCCACCCCGGGACTCAGTTTTTGCGCCCCGCCATCAGGGGGGGATTAAGGAGGCGTTAGAAAACGGCTCCACGGGCCCTCAGCGGAGCTTTTCCTTGTGGATCCGGTCGAGGTAGTCCTGGCGCAGCTTCTCGTACTCGATCTTGCCGATCTGGGTGAAGGGCTCGTTTTCGAGCAGGTCCTTCGCCGTGCCCTTCCGGCGGTACTTTTCGATCAGGTCCTCGGCAATCGCGACGAGCTTGCGGTTGTGCTCGCGCATCTTGGCGTTCTCGCGCGCCGCGCGCTCGAGATCGGCCTTGAGGGCATCAGCCTCGCGGCCGGCGCGCTCGAGATCGGCTTCCTTGGATTTCAGCGCCTCGCCGGCCTTATGCAATCGGGTCGCCAGATCGGCCTTCTCGGATTCGAGGGCTGCGATCCGCTGGGCTGACTGCTCCTGGATCGCCGTTTGCCCCTTGCGAAGCTCCTCGAGTTGGCAAGATAGTTTTTCCCGTTCGGCCTTCAGGGCTTCGGCCTCGGCGAGGGCGGCCTGGAACTTCGTTTGGGTCTCGGCCTTCTGGGTCTCGGCGGCGGCCCGGGCCCGCTGGGCCGCCGCACCGCGCGCTTTTTCCTCCTCGGCGCGTTGCTTCATCTGCGCCGCACGGCGCTCGCTTTGGGCCAGGGCCTCCTCGAGCCCGCGTTTTTCCCGGCCCAACTCGAAGGTACGGTAGCCCAGGACCCCCGCCCCGCCGGCGAGCCCCAGAACGATCAGGATCAAGAAGAGACGTTTCATCCCCTCGCACCCTGGGGGTTCAAAACCTCGCGTTCACGTCGACCTGGAGGACATCGATCGCGAGCGGCTCGCCGCGGATCTCGTCGGCGGTCATCCAACGCACCGTGAGCCAGACGTTGTGGTAGAGCCCGAAGCCCGCTCCCAGGATCCAGCCTTTGGCGTTCGTTCCCCCGCCGTGAAAATCGGAGTCGGTGAAGGCATCCAAGACCGCATCGGCCTCGAGATACTTGAAAGCGAGCAGCACGTTCCACTCCGCAAAATTGACAATCTCCGGGTAACCGACCTGGATGCCGGCAAGAAAGCCCTGGTCGCCGCGGTCGACGTCGCTCTCTCCCGTGTTCTTCTTCACCTGGCCTTTATCGTAGCCGAGGTTCCGGACATAATCGCCGGTCAGGATGACATGGATCGGGTGCCAACGGTTATAGTCGAACCGGCCGGTTAGGTTCACCAGGCGGTAATCGGTCGCCAGCCCGGGGAGGATCCCCCCGCCGGGCACCGCGGCGTTCAGGTTGAAGAGGGTGTTCCCCTTCTGCAGGAACTGGGGTGCGCTCCAGTCGTTTTCCTTCGGGGCGGCCGCCGTGTTCGCCCGGCCGGTCGTGTTCTTGTAGTCGTACAGGGCAAGTCCCAGCTTCGCCGCGAGATCGGCCGTGGGTTTCGCGTCCGCTCCGAGTTGGACCCCAAAGAGCCACTTGTCCTTGGCGTTGAGCTCGATCTCCTGAAGCGGAAAGGCCCCGAGATGCAGAAAGGCGGCGAGTCTGGCCTCTTCCTGAACGTTGGAAATCAGGCTCACGGCGAGTCCTTCGAAGGCGAGGTCCGCGTCCCAGACGAGGTCGGTGTGGAAGAAGGGGTTCGGGATGCGGCCGCCGCTGACCACGAGCCGCGGAATCCATTCAAAGAAGGGGCTGTCGGAGGGCTGGTAGGTGTAGCGCAGATACACCTGGTCGAAGACGATGCCGTCCTTGTTGAAGGAATCGCCGAGGGTGTCGTTGGTGGAGACCGGGTCCTTCTCGTTGCCGGTGGCGAGACGGATGCCCGCCTCGAATTTGCCGGCCTCGGTCCTCTGCGGGTCGGTGATGCTCGCCATTACCGCAAGGCGGGCGCGGAAGCGGAAGCGCTCGCGATCTTCGGTCGTGTTCATCAGCCGGATGTCGTTCGGGTTAGAAAGCAGGCGATTGTAATCGAAGAGCAAGGCGTTGTTCCGCTCGAAGCCATCCCTCTGGTAGCGCAAGCGGATGTCGCCGCCGAAGCGTATGCGCTGCGCCCAGTCGGACTTGAAAACCTTGGCGTTGATGTCGGAGAGCCGCGTTCGGAGCTCATCCACCTGGCGCTCGGAGAGCCGCTGCCGTTGCATCGCCTCCTCGGCCGTCCGGTCGAGCTGCTCGCGCAGTTGCCGCATCTCCTCCTGGAGGGTCTCGGCCTGCTGCGACGGCGGAACCTGAGCCGGCCGGCCCGGAAAACGCTCGAGCAGATCGCGCGCCTCCTTCTCGCTGATCACCCCCTTCTGCCGCAAAAGCCGGATCAGGGCCTCGGTGTCGGACCCCGCCTGCTGGCAGATCCCCGCCGCGGCCCAGAGGAAAACCGCCGCCGAGGCCGCCCAGAACCACGCCCATCGCATGCCGTTCATCGCTTGTTCTCCCGCAGGGTCGCCCCCCGCACAACCAGTTGCCCCCCCATCGCTTGAAACTTTCCCCCTCAGCCGCGGGCCGAAATTCGGATCTTGACCGTCCGCGGCATGTCCGCCGGCGGCGGCTCGCTGATCCGCGCCGACTGCAGCACCTGCTCCACCGCCTCGTCCAGGCGGCCGTCGCCGCAGGGGTCGATCACGCGGTGGCCGACGATCCGCCCTTGGTCGTCCAGCCGGATCTGCACCGAAACCTTGCAGTTGCCCGCAGGAACACCGCCGTTTCTCTCGAAATGGTCCTGGAGGAGCTTGCGCAGATCGTTCTGGATGAGGCTCGTGTACCAGCCGAAGCGCTGCAGGAGTCCCCCTCCGCCGCTGCCGATCAGCGCGCCCCCCCCCTTGTTCGCGACCAGCCCGAAGGCGTCCGATCCCGCCCCGCCCTCGGCGTCCAGCCCCAACCGGTCGCCCGGCGGCGGGGCCTCCTTCGTCTCCTGGGGCGTCTCCTTGGGCTTCTCTTCGGGCTTGGGCTCGATGATTTCCTCCTTCTTCACCTCGGGCTCCGGCGGCTTGGGCTTGATCTCGGGCGGCGGCGGCTTGACGAGCGTGACCGTCTGAATCGCCCGCCGCCGGCGCTGGCCGTCCTCCGCGGCGAGGAAGTTCAGGATCAAGGCCACGGCGACGGCGAGCCCGAGCACGACCGCCGCCGCGCCGCCCCAGACGGCATATTTGGATCTCGCTTTGGCCATAGCCGGATCCTCCGCCTCATTTGACGAGTTTCTGAGTCACCAGCCCGAGTTGCGTGATCTCGAGCCGCTGCATCATGTCGAGCACGTCGATCACCCGCTGGTAATAGATGCGCTCATCGCCCTTGATCACGACGGGAAGCTCCGGGTCGGCGGCCTTGTACTGGCGCAGGCGGTTTTCGAGTTCCGTCAGCGTGACCGGGTAGGCGTCAAGATAAATCTGTCCGTTTTCGAGGAGCGTGATGGCCTTGGTCCGCGGCTTGGCGAGACTGGGCGAGCTGCTCGCTTTGGGGAGGTTGACCTTGATCCCCTGCACGGCAGCCGTCACCACGATGATGAAGACGACGAGCAGCGTCCAGGCAAGGTCGAGGAGCGGGGTGACGTTCAACTCATCGTAGCCCCGGAAATCCGTGTAAATGTCTCTCCTCATCATCCGCCTCCGTAATGTTCCTCGACGCGGTTCCCAAAGCGCTCCACGAAGAGGACAAGCTCCGCGGTGAGCTCCTTGGCCCTTGCGACGAGAAAATTGTAGCTGAAGAGTGCGGGGATGGCGACGATCAGCCCCACGACCGTGGTCGCCAGGGCCGAGGCGATCCCCGGAGCGATGGCCGTCAGGTTCGCCTCGCCCGCCTCGGCCATGGCGGCGAAGGTGTTCATGACGCCCCAGACCGTCCCGAGGAGCCCCAGAAACGGCGCCCCGGCGATGGCCAGGGTCATCACCACGAGCCAGGAGTTCAGGCGCCGGGTCTCCTCGAGGTATCCCTGCTCGAGGGCGGTCTTGAACGTGGTGAGCCCCAGCGGGGTGAGCGCACGGCGCGTTTTCGGCGGATGGGGGTTTCCGCCTTCCACCTCGATCAGGCGACTCAGACGATTGTTTTGCAGGCACTCGATGAGCTGCCGTTTGCCGACGGCGAAGATGCGGTAGAAGGTCGAGTTCTGGAGCACATCGGCTTTCGCGTCGATGCTCAGCCAGTCGGCCCCGGCAAAGACGTGCAGGAACTTTCGGTTTTCGGCGTTGGTGAGTGAGAGAAAGACGCTCTTGCTGAAGAAGACGATCGCCGAGGCCGCCCCGAGGAGGGCGATCAGCCCGATAATGATCCAGCCGTCGAGCGAGATGTTCTTGACGATGGTGCGCAAATAGAAGATCGGCAGCCCCCCGCCGCCTTTCTCGTCCGCCGCCTCCGCCACGAGCCGCGCCTCGGGGCCCTGCGAGGCGTAAAGCGCCCGGATCCAGCCGCTGGAGCGCGCCACCCCCGAAAAGGTCACCTCATCCAACTCGGCGACCAGCCCCCGGTCGCCGCTGCGGGAGTTGCCGACGAGGATCTCCGCCTTGGGCGCCGGAAGGGCAAATCCTAAAGGAACGCTTCCCGCCTCGCTTCCGTCCACATAGATCGCGACCCTGTGGTTCGGCTCGACCGTCAGGGCGACCTGGTGCCAGACACCGAGCGCCAACTCCGCGGCGGCGGTGACCGTCGCCTTTTCGCCGCCGGGCCGGATGAGGGTCGCAAAAAGCCTGGTTCCCTCGATGCCGAGCATCCAGCGGTTGTCGTAGCGGCTCTCCGCCTCCTCCCGCGAGACCAGCCAGGCCTCCTCCTGGGCGGCGGCCAGGCGGACCCATGCGGTGAAGGTGAGGCCGTTCTGGAAGGAGAGCGACTCCGCGGGCGCGATCGCCATCTGGTCCGCCCCGCCGTTCAGGGCGATGCCGCCGGCGATCACCCCCGGCAGCCCCTGGCCGCCGGCGAAACGCACGGCGTGGTTCTGATAACCGGTCGCGTCCTTGGGGTTTCCCTCGAGATCGTTCAGGTGAAAGACCGCGGCGAAGGAAGGGTCGTAGACCCCCGCCGGGTCCTGGATCCCCGGGGCGTTCTTGTTGCCGTAATAGAGCCAGAAATGGTTCTGGCTCCCGCCTCCCGCGATCGCCGGGGCCTTCACCCAGACGAAGGCCATCTCATCGACGGGATCGAACTTCTCGATGTGGTGTTTGAGCAAGGTTTTTTCATCCGCCCCGAGGAAGCGCAGATCGTCACCGTTGTCCTTGCCCGCAGGGAAGAGGTGATTGCCCGTGTGCAGCCGGACGAGCACCGGGAAGTTGCTCAGGCTCTCGGGAATGTCCGCGCCCGCGGGCGAGGCATCGAGCGTGATCTTCTTGCGGATCGTCCACTGGTCGTTCCACCAGGCGCGCGCCTCGGTCGCCCCCAAAGCGGCCAGCAGGCAAATGGCTGCCATCCAACTTCTCATGAGTTCTTGACCCCAACCCTTCTTTTGCCTTTGAAGCTACGGTCCCTCTTCCGTCCAGTCGCCTGAACCCTCGGCCTCTTTCTTCTCTTGCCGTTCTTTTTTTCTCTCCCGGGCCCTCCCCCTCTTGCCCCCGTGAAGCCTTGAACCCTCGGCATGCGCGGCCCTTCGGCCCCGTCCTGTTACTCTCGTTTCTCTTCCTCAAAACCCAGCACCTCGACCAGGATGATCCGCGGCACGAGATGCTTGTTCAGCTCCTCGGTGAACTTCGCCATGCGCTCCTCGGCGCTCTTGAGCGCGGCCGACTCCTGAGCGATCTTGCTCGTCTCCGAGACCCCGCCTGCCCCGGCGAGGGCGCCGATCCCGGCGGCCGCGCCCGCGGGGTCGGGCACGCCGACCGAGCCGAAGACGAAGCTGATGTTCTGCGCGTTCAGGACCGCGGTCGCTCCCAGGATGACCCGGCCGCCTGCAATCCCCGCCTCGCCGGCGTCGATCACGCCCTGCGGGGCGAAGGCGAAGATGTCGCCGAAGGGCGGAGCCTCGAGCGGCCCCTCGACCCCGTCGGGGTCGTAGGTGAGGGCGCGGATACCGCTGCCCACGGCGGGCGGCCGGAAGACGAGGACGTACTGGCCTTCTTTGGCCTCGACCCGCGGCGGATTCACGTTGATGGCGGTCTTGGAGCCGCGACCGGCGTTGATGTTGCCCCGGTCGCTCCAGAGCAGGATGTCCCCGCCCCGGAAGGTCATGATCCGCGACTCGTTCACGTCGATGTCCCCCTCGGTGAAGATCGAGATGGATCCGCCGGAGGCGGTGTAAATGCCCGTACTCTCCGGCATGCCCCGGCTGATCAGGATCTGCCGCTGCTCTTCGGAAAGAAACGTGCTCCTGCCCACCCGGAGACTGCCCGCGGCAAGAAGGTAGAGGTTGTCCGCTGCGGAAGAAGTACTGATTTGAGAGGAGGTCATGTCGATCAGGCCGAGACCGCTCTTCGCGTCGGACAGCAGCGGAGCAATGATGTCCTTCCGGATGCGTTCGATTTCAAGAGCGGCGCCCGGGGAGTCCCCGGAGTTGAGCAGACGGCTGTAGTTGTCTCCCCCTGCCTGCAACTCCTTGAAGAAACGCTCGATCCCGGCAGGGATTTCATCGCCGGGCAGCCGATACCCCGCACTGACGACAAGATCGCTTCCCTTGTTGCCGAGCGCGGGGTGATAGGCGTTGCCGACCGTCGAGATCCCTCTGGTGAGTCCAAGGTCGATTCGGTTCCCGGCGCTGACGTAGAGAAGCCCCGGGCCGCCGTGCTCGATACCCGTGGGGAGATTTCCGCCCAGGCCGGTGCTGAAAAAAAGATCGCGGCCGGCGGCGATCGCGGTGATGTCGACGGGCAGGATGTTCTGCCCCTTGTAGAGGATGTCTTTCACATCCCGGCCGGCGGAAATCATCGACGCTTTGGGCAGGAAGAACCGAAGATCGATGATGTCGCGTCCTGCCTGAATGCGAATGGGGGCGGAATCGTCCGAATGTAGGGGGGTCGCCGCATGGGCAAAAGGGGAAAAGAGTTCGGCGACCGGAGGATTCCTCACCACTCCATACACGGCGGCAGGATCCATGTCGGACATCGCCACCAAGGCTCTTTGAAACTCAATCCCCCCGGTGCCGCGGGGGGTGGAATAGAGGCCGTTGATATCGCGATCCGCCGAAAGGACGAGATTGGAGTTTGCCGCGGGCGCGAGGGCCATCTCGTTTTTGATGATGATGTCGCGACCGGCGCGCACCGAGAGGCTCGGCGGCATGATCCGCTCCAGCCGCACCTGGGAAGAGCCCAGAACGTAGTAAGGGCTGTCCATCATCAGCCGCACGTCCCCCATCTGCGACGACAAGCTGACGGACGCCTGGGGCGAGTAACCAAGCTCCCAAAAGGTCCCGGTGAACTGTTCCCGGGCGATGGTGGGGTTCACCGCGGCCCCGAAGCGCAGATCCCCCATGGCGGCGGCGGACATCCGCGCGTCGAAAAGTTCGAAGACGAGGGGTTGGGCATCGCTGCCGGCCGAAGCCAGAGCGACCAGCTTGCCCTCGCCTTTTCTGACGAGGAAACGCCCGAGGAGGTTTCCTCCGGCCAGGATCTTCAGATCCCCTTGGCCGAAGGCCCCCGCCTGCGCAAATACATCTCCGCCGGCTTCGATGCGAAGGCTTCCACCGCCCATGGTGGCGAGCCCTTCGGTCGCGTTATCGTTTTCGAAGCTGGGGGCCCAGGTCCGCGGCGCTCGGGTTCCATACGCCCAATCCCAGGCGTTTTTGGCCTCGCCGCTTTGCAGATTGCCGCCCACGTGAAGGCGGATGTCGCCTCCACCCACATAATTCCAGTAGGCATTCGGAAGGCCGCCGGGCATCCCGGTGGTCCGGATACTGCCCAGAGAGGTGTAACTGTCGCTCAAGCCGAAGTCGCGGGCCACTTGCAGGGAAAGATGGCGACCGGTCTGTATCGCAATGTCACCGGCGGAGGTCTGGATTGCGCCTCCCCTGATGTGGAGATCCCTGCCGACGATGCCCTGCACATTGCCGTCAAAGCTGCCGACGCTGTATCGGATGCCGCTTCGGATCATGTAACCGGGCGCGGCCCCGGGGCCCAAAATCATGTCCCTTCCGGCAGCGAAATGAATCGGCGCGCTCTCGGTGTAGATAAGCCTGCCGTCGGCAAGACGCAGATCGCCCGCGCCGGGCATCACCGCGAGCGGGTCGGCCGCGCCGAAGTCGGAGCCCGCGGCGAGCCGGAACATCCAGGAGTCGCGGCCCCTCGTTCCGGGAAGGCCGGCGAGCGGAGTCGGGTGATCCACGAGATTGGCGTTCAGGATGAGGTTCCCGGCCGCCCGCAGCGTCAGAACCCCGGGTTCGCCCGCGAAGCGCCAGGAGGTCAGATCCCATCCGGAGGACAAGGTCATGTCCCCGGCGCTGCGCACTTCGATCCCGGGCAGAAGGTGGAACCCCTCGGCATCCCATCCCTCGCGGGTGAGCCGAGAAAGAAGCCGCGCTTCATTGACAGGGGCACTGTTCATGAAGGTCTGGGCATCCCCTCGCCAGGCCGTGGCAAGGGCGGAGGTGATCGAGGAGGCGTTGTAGATCCGAAAGGCTTCGGCAAAGACCGCCTCCGCCCCGGCGATCGTTCCCTCGAGCCGGATGCGGACATCGTCTGCCTGCCGAAGCGCCCGCAACGCGACCTCACCCCGCCCTCCGGCGCCGCTGCCGGAGACGTCGATCCGCGCTGCTTCCGCGAGGCTGATCTCGCCGATTGCCGCATGGAGCGCAACCCGCCCGCCGGCCGCGGCCGCAATGCGGCTGCCTCCGGCCAGGACCACGTCGCTAGCGGCGAAGACCTCGATCGCGCCGGCCCCGGCTCCGGATGCGTCCAGCGAGCCGAAGATGCGCACCGCGCCGCCGTCGGCGGCGAGGCGAATGATCCCCGCGCGGACGGCCTGCTCCGGTGCGACCGTAAGGTCCCCGGTGCGGGCGAGAAGGCT
>CALKMO010000160.1 GCA_937991785.1 uncultured bacterium
CAGCGCTCCGAGCCGAACCCTTTCGACGCGCGGCAACGCCTCGTCCGCCCCCCGCAACCGCGCCCGGCGAAGCCCATGTCCGGTGAAGGCGGCCGCCGCCAGACACAGCGCGACTCCCACCGATACGACGGCGAGACGGCTGAGCGTAAGCCCGACGCACGTCCCGGCTGCGAGGGCGGAGGCGAGGAAGACCGCCGTCCATAACTGCGAACGCGACGCCGACCGCGAAACGAGTCCGTGGATCGCCCCACCGGCGGCGCAGCTCCAACAGACCGCCATCAGAACGGCGAACCGGTTGGGATTCACGTACGGCCCGCTCATCCTAAACAGCCGCGGGGATTGATCCGCACCGCCAAGAATCGCCTTGATGTCCCACGCCGCAAAATATTCGGCGAACGCCGCCAAGGCCAGCAGTATCCCCGTTACCGAAACGGCCTTGAGCGCCCCGCGCCATCCCTCGATACCGCCCCTGGCCCGGTACGCGGCGCCGAGTACCGCGGCCCCGAAATAAGCCGCCGCGAACGGCAACTCGCGCAAGCTGACGGCGGGCGTGCGGCCGCGCGCCGTCCCGAGCGCCATATCAAAAGCCACGACAGCCGCCGGCCAAAACAAAAGCCCAAGCGATACGATCTTGAGGGACGGCGATACAGGGAACCACTCGCATCCGCGGGCTACTCCTACGATAATATGCGCGGCAACCAGTATGCAGAATACCGCGACGAGCAAACCGCTCGCCCACGGCGGGGAACACCCGAAAAAGAACGGGGCTATGCATGCGATCGCCAGCGCCAGCTGCGGCGCGAGGAGACCGCCTTCCCCAGCCAAGTCGCAACTTATTCCGCTTACCGACATACCCGCGGCCGCCGAACGAACCGCCAGCCCCTTAAAAAATCGGCCGATCCGTAACAGATCGGCCGACTTCCTTTTGCGTTACCCTGCCCGACCTCATCCTTTCTTGCCCGGCAACATCCGAGAGGCGGCTAAACCTTCCACCTGCCTACTGGCTGATCGGAGGCGGCTCGGGGACTATCGGAGTCGTAGGAGTCCTGTAGGCCGGCGGCTGGAACGGATCGGCCGGCTTCGTCACGGTAACCTCCGTTCCGGGTATCGTGTTGCCGTCGAGATCCGTATCGGACGTAGTAGTCGAACCGCTCCTGTCCGGATGGGCAATCACGATCACCTTCGTCCCTTTATCCGCCCCGGCCGGGATATCTATGGTTGTTTCTATCTTCGTCCCATCGCTGAGTATCTTCGTCTCGCGAATTATCCTGGAACCGTCCTTGGCCACGGCAGTGAAACTTACCGTTCCGTCGGCACCCACCGTCACGTTGTCGCTCTTGTAGGTTCTCTTGTTCACGGGATCCTTGACCGTAGCCTTACCGGTCGTCCCCTTTGCGCTCACCTTGAAAACCCTTCCGTTGGAATCAACAACCGTGGTCTTCAGCTTGCCGACGCCCTGGTTGATCTTCGATATAACCTTCCCATCAATCCCCTTCGTGACGGCGGACGTGGATATGCGCTGCCCGTTGACTTCCTTGACCTTCACTACGGTCGTCGAACCGTCGGCGTTCTGAACGAAGGCGACTATCTGCACGACGCCCTTGTCCGGATTCGTCTTCACCTCGGCCCTCACCGCTGCGGTCGCCTTCAGTTCCTTGATCTCTTCCTTGGTCAGATTCCCTTCCGTTATCTCCACGGGCGGCGGCAGGTTCGGAGGATAGGCAGTGTTCAGCGACGTGTTGGGGATGCTGAGTATCAGCTTGGTCCCTTCGAAAATATCTATCCCCCCCGCTCCGTTCGGGTTCACCGTTACGGTCCCGTCCGTCACCGCCACGGTAGTCTTCCATAAGTCGCCTTCGCGCAGGGTATAGACGCCGAACTTGGTACCCTTGACCTCCACGGTCCCCAGCGGCGTCCCGACAAGGAAACGCGCCTCGGCCGGCCTGGGCTCCACGGCGAAAAACACATTGCCCTTCTCGACCTCGACGCGCGTGGCGGCCTTCGCGACGGGATAACCGTACTCGACGATCTTAAGCTGCGCCCCTGGCCTGAGGGTCGCCGCGCTACCATCGGCGAATACCACGCCTATAGGCTGCGGCCCCGAGTTTTCCAACACGTCGCCGGCAAGGAGCGGCATGCCCGGAAGGACCTCCTCCCGCTCCGCCCCACGCAGACGATACCCCGCTGGGACGTCTGGATCGGCGTCAGCCTCATCGGACAGATCGAGATCCGTTATTACGTAACCGGCCGCCCGCGCGCTTTCGTTGCCGCCTCCGGGCTTCGCGTCCGCCGCGAAGGAAGACGCCATGCCGACCGCCGCGCTCGCGAATACCGCAGCGAGTAAAGCAAGATACATCCGACGGTTCATCAGATATCCCCTCCTTGCCAGGCAGGTATGGGAGCCGGTCGGGTCAAAACCGAATTGTTTCCAATCCGCGCCCCCCGCACCTCTTCGTTCTCTCCGCGCGGGCGCCCGATGTCAAATCCTTAATCGGTTCCGGGCAGGGAAGCTTTCAAAGTCAGACTCTGTCCGTTGCCTGCCCGGACTTTGCGCCAGCAGGTAAAATTGCACCGTAGAATATTACGACTACACGGAAAAAATGCAAGCGTTTTTTTTTATGAGCCGTTGCGCTGCCTGCGGACGAGAGAAGAATTTTTGCGTCGGCGGGGTGGCTTTACCCCCAAGCTTCATAGTGATCGCACCGCGCAGGGACGCCGTTTTTCTCGATTTTTACCCCGCTTTTTTCTGCGCGGAATGCGTCTCTGTGTGTATTTAAAAGGACCGCCGCAACCGCATGGCCGGAAGGAAGAAGTTAGCCGGACGAAGGAATGGAAAAGAGAAAAGGGAGAGAACCAGCGGAGCGACCGCAAGACGCGGAGAAAGAAGCTTGGCCGCCCGCCCCTGCGCCTTATGCTGGAATTCGGCGCTGCGCGGATGAGATCGGTCTCTGGCGCGACCCGGCGATGCCGGCCTGATCGCCCGACAAATGACCAAAGCGATGCGAATTCCAAGGATTCCGCTTGATACTTCGTCCCTACAGGGCTTTCTCGCATTTAAACATTCTTTAGCCTCGCCGGAGGCTTTTCGATCGTCCCAAACCCCATATAAACGCATTAGATCGCCCTTACCGACACCCTCTTCCCTCTCAGCCTCGTTCTCTGCGAACCTACAGCGCAACCGGCTCTTTTGTGATAAAGCGATTCGCCAAGTCCTGTCTCTTGTTCTTGACGCGCGGACAAGATGCGCCGAAAATCGGTCATTAAGCAGATTATCGCCCGTCAGGGCTGGAAATCTGATTGCGAGATCTCGCGGCCGAGCGCAGCGGCGGCACCAGTTGTGGCTCTCAGCCCGGCGCAACGGAGAAATCGCGAGCCGTGCTGGACCGTTCGCGTGGTACAGACGCTGGGAAGTGAAGAGATACAGGAAAGGAGACTCGGAATGGCTCAGGCAGAAATCGGACTTGTTGGCTTGGCTGTAATGGGCGAGAACCTTGCGCTCAACATGGAGAGCAAGGGGTTTGCGGTGGCCGTATTCAACCGTACGACGGAAAAAACGATAAAGTTCGCCGAGGGGCGGGCAAAGGGCAAAAACATCATCCCGGCGAAAACCATTGAGGAGTTCGTCGGAAGCCTGAAGAAACCGCGCCGCGTGTTCCTGATGGTTCAGGCGGGCGAGGCGGTGGACTCGATGATATCCCAGATAGCTCCGCACCTTGAAAAAGGCGACATCATCATTGACGGCGGCAACTCCTTCTTCATGGACACCGAGCGCAGGTCGAAGGAACTCGATGCGAAGGGACTGCTGTTCATCGGTACGGGAGTAAGCGGCGGCGAGGAAGGGGCGCTGCACGGTCCTTCGATGATGCCGGGCGGCCAGCGGGAGGCGTACGAGACTCTGGCGCCTATCTTCACGAAGATAGCCGCCCAGGTGGACGACGGTCCATGCTGTACGTACATCGGTCCGCGCGGCGCCGGACACTACGTAAAGATGGTCCACAACGGGATAGAATACGGCGACATGCAGCTGATCGCCGAGGCATACGACATCCTTTCGAACATCGGCGGACTCGATCCGGAAGACCTGCATCAGGTGTTTTCAGAATGGAACAAAGGTGAACTATCCTCTTACCTGATAGAGATAACGGCCAAGATATTCGCCGTAAAAGACCCCGACACGGGAAAGGCCTTGGTTGACATCATCCTGGACAAGGCCGGGCAGAAGGGTACCGGCAAGTGGACCTCGCAGAACGCCCTCGACGTCGGAGCCCCGATCCCTACCATAAACGCGGCGGTCGAGGCGCGGATACTATCCGCCTACAAAGAAGAGCGCGTGGCGGCGAGCAAGGTAATAAAAGGGCCGAAGGCATCGAAGTACAAGGGCGGCCGAGACAAGCTCGTCAAGGCGGTCCGCTCAGCCCTTTATGCGTCCAAGATATGCTCCTATGCCCAAGGCATGGCGCTTCTGCGCCTGGCATCCAAGGAGTACGGATACGGCCTGAACCTGAAGGAGATCGCCCGCATATGGAAGGGTGGGTGCATCATACGCGCAGTATTCCTCGATAAGATCAGGGCGGCCTTCGAGCGGAACCCGAACCTGCCGAACCTGCTGTTGGATGGAGAATTCCTCGATGCAGTACAGTCCAGGCAGGACGACTGGCGCTTCGCGGTGACGACCGCCGTCAAGCACGGCGTGCCGACGCTGGGCATGAGCGCCTCGCTGGCATATTTCGACGGTTACCGAAGGGAACGCCTCCCGGCCAATCTCATACAGGCCCAGCGGGACTTCTTCGGCGCCCACACATATCAGCGGGTGGACAAGGAAGGGACGTTCCATACGCAGTGGCAGTGACGAGGTGCGATAGGGGTTGGAATCGGCGGGGAATTCCGGCAACTCCTTGCAAGGATACGGGCGGCCGGTGCAGAGCGGTTTTTGGCAATCGGTTAAAGGCTCCGCTCCCGGCCCGTTCGGCCGGACATGCCATCCCGTTGCTTGACAGCTTCATCGCGAACGACTCGACAAAAGGCCGCATGACAGCCCGTTGCCTTGACTCCGCATCCGCGCGCGGTTAACCTGAGCTGGGCTTGCCGGGGTCGCCATCTTTCCAATAGCGCGGACGTCCGCGATAGGCGCTTGGCGAGATGGACGGCTCGGCCCTTTGCGCCGATCCCGGATACGGTTTCCCGCCGCCCGCCGGCCCGATCGGCCTGTAGGTCGGATTTTGGAGGACGAGACAATGCATATCGCCTTCCTGCAAAATATGGGATGGCCCGATCTGATCATCATACTGATTGTAGCCCTGCTGATATTCGGCCACAGGCTCCCTTCCGTGATGAGAGGGGTAGGACGCAGCATGGGCGAGTTGCGCAAAGGGCTAAGGGAGACGCAGGAAGAAATGGAAGGCGGGGCTGGCGGCGAAGGGGTCGAAGGGATTAAAGGAGGAAAGGATCCGAAAGGCGACGCCGGAGGTCCGGCGGAAGCCGAAAAGCCGGGCGGCGTAGGATTGGCGGGAGGGAATGGAGACCCGGCGGGACCGAGGTCTTGTTCGCCGGGAAGTTAGCATCTGGGGGATCCGGATTTGCGGGTTCCGCGGCAAGGCTGCCGGCTGTTCGTGCGGAGAGACGGGCAGGCTTTCGGGGAACATTCCCGTCTATTGCCATACATTAAAAAACCTTAATGCAGCTCCCGGGCGCCGAGGGCGGAAAGATCGTCCGGCCCAGCGGCGGCGAAACGGCGCCCGGGCGCGCCGACACCTCCTCCCTCGGGGCTTATCGGCCGCGGCCGTCGCAAAGTGAGCAGGCCGCCAGCCGACGGGGAAAAGGAGGCGCCCGGCGCAGATAATTCATGGGACAATGTTCGAGGCACGACCGGTGGGCTTGGCATGAGAAAAACCATCGGAAACGCTTCGGAAGGGACGACATCGGCGATGCCCACGACGGATGCGATCTTCGAAGGGCTGAACGAACGTCAAAAGGAAGCGGTCTGCTGCCTGGAAGGGCCGTTGCTGGTTCTGGCGGGTCCGGGAACCGGCAAGACGCGCGTCATAACGCGCCGAATAGCCAACCTTATGGCCCATGGGGCGGATCCGAGAAGTATACTCGGCGTCACGTTCACCAACAAGGCGGCAGGTGAGATGCGCGGCCGCGTACAGGCGCTGGTCGACGGCGCGTCGCCGCTCCTGTGCACATTCCACAGTTTTTGCGCCAGGTTTCTCCGCGTGGAGGGATCCAAGATAGGCCTGAGTCCTGAATATACCATCTATGATGAGGAAGACTCGGCAAATGCGATCAAGAACGCAGCCAAGACCTTGAACTTGGACGAAAAGCAATTCCCGGCCAAAAGCCTGCGAAGGTGGATATCCAACCTGAAGAACAGGGGGATCGTCCCCGGCAACGCACCGGCGGCTACTTTTCGCGACAGGATAATACAGGAGGTTTACGCGGAATACGAAAAGCTATTGCGGCGCAGCCATGCGCTCGATTTCGACGACTTGCTGCTTAAAACCGTCAGCCTGCTGGAGGGAAACGCCGCGGTCCGGGAAAGATACCAGGACCGCTACAAGTACATACTGGTTGACGAATACCAGGATACGAACGTCTGCCAATACCGGCTGATGAAGATACTCGGCGAAAGGTGGCGCAACGTATGCGCGACCGGCGACCCGGACCAGTCCATCTACGGCTGGCGCGGCGCGGACATCAGGAACATCCTCTCTTTCGAGAAGGATTACCCCGACGCCAAGGTCGTGCGCCTTGAAGAAAACTACCGCTCCACCGGCACGATACTCAAATGCGCATCAAGCCTCATCCGCAACAACATGACGCGCAAGGAAAAGGATGTCTGGACGCAGAATCCCGAAGGCCGGCGCGTGAGGCTGGCTGTCCTGGCGGACGATACGATGGAGGCATATGAGGTCGCGGCGACCGTCGAAGGTTGGATGCGTTCCGGCATGAAGGCCGGCGACATCGCGGTCTTCTACAGGACCAACGCTCAATCGCGGCCGCTAGAAGCCGCGCTGGTCCAGAGCGCCATTCCGTACCGCATCGTTGGCGGGACCATGTTCTACGAGCGTAAGGAGATCAAGGACATCCTGGCCTACCTGCGGCTTGCCGCCAATCCGAACGACGAGGAATCGTTCAGGCGAGTCATCAACGTACCAAGGCGCGGGCTGGGTGACGCCGTGGTGAAGATGCTGGTGGATGAGGCGCTTCGTCGGGAGACAAGCCTGGCCGCGCTCGCCTTCGACAGGTCCGCATGGCCGGCGCCGCTGACCGGCAGGCGCCGCGAGGCGTTAGAATCATTCATAAAACTGATCGAGGAGGCCAAGGGGATGGCCGGGGGAAAGGTCGAGGCGACGGTCCGCCATATCCTGGACGCCACCGGCTACCTGGAATCGCTCGACGAGAATGAGGATGCCGACAGAATACGCAACATTGAGGAGCTTGTGAACGCCGCCGCCCAGTTCGACGCGGACAATCCCGAAGGAGGGCTGACGCGATACCTCGAGGAGGTAGCGCTGCTGACCGGCGTGGACGGGTGGGATTCG
>CALKMO010000161.1 GCA_937991785.1 uncultured bacterium
CGGCGGAATCCAGCGTCGTGACTGTAAAACCTTCTATCATCAATATGCCGAGCAGCGTTCCCCACGCCTTCGGCACCCCGAAGGCGCGATCCATAGCCCCCCCGACGGCCACCGAAAACGCCAGCGCGGGGTTCCCTTCTCCCGAGGCCTGGCACATGATCGCCCGGTACTCTCCCCAGTGCAGACCGGATGCAGTGACCAGAAGGACGCATACGGCCAGCACCCCCTCCAAGAGCATCCCATTGTAGCCGATCTTGCGCGCGTGGCTCTCGTCGGCAAGCTGCTTGGCGGTGGTGCCGCCGGCTACCATCGCGTGGAAACCGGATATCGCCCCGCACGCCACTATTATGAACACGAACGGCCAGACCGGACCGTATCGGTTCCCTCCCTCGGCGAGGTTAAATGCGGGGGCGACGGTTTCCATGCCCTGCGCCCCGCCGGCGACGACGGTAGACAGCAGGGCGATAACGCCGGCGTAGAGTATCTGGACGTTAACGAAATCGCGGGGTTGAAGCACCATCCAGACCGGCAGACCGGCCGCGAAGACGGTGTATATGGAGATCGCGAGCATCCAATCGGCAGGATCGAGCTGTATCGGCCACCTTAGTCCCGCCCAGATGGACGCGGCACATACCGCCATGGCGATGACATACGCGTAAAAAGTCCGGATCCCGCGCCGGCAGATCAGGTACCCCAGCAGCGGCGCCGCCAACGTCACCACAACGGCCGACGTGGACGCGATCCCGCCTATGACTCCATGCGTGACCTTGTGCGCAGCGCCTTCCCCCGTCTCGACCGTTCTCTCAACGGTATGCAACAGGGTTTGATCCTGGGGCAACCCCAGCTTTTCCAGCGGGTATGTGGACGTAAGCGATACGGCGCTTATGGCGAGGAATGAGGACGTCACGAGGACGATCAGGACCAGCACGAAGAGTATGAAAAGCACGTAACCCGGGGTGCCCAGAATCCGGCGGGCCGCATCGGCCATCGAGCGCCCCCCCTCGCGAACGCTCACAAAAAGCGCAGAGAAGTCATGCGTCGCTCCTACGAATATCGCACCTATCGCTATCCATACCCAGACTGGCCCGCAACCGTATATCAACGCGGCCACCGGCCCCACGATAGGGCCGGCGCCGGCTATCGAGGCGAAATGATGTCCGAACAGGATGTGGGGCTTGGTGGGTACGTAATCCCTTCCGTCGCGCATCGTGTGGGAGGGTGTCGGACGGCTCGGATCAGTCCCGAGCCATCTTTCGACAAGCCGGCCGTATAGCCGTGCTGCCAGCGCGAAAAGGATCATAGTGGTGGCGAACACGAGGAGCACGTTCATGGCTTCGACCTCTTATCTGCTCCGGTCAAAAAAGCGCCAAAGCATGATACACTCGCCGGCGCACCGAGGTAAGCGCGTTTTTTGGAGTCGGTCGCGATGCCTGAGGACAAGAAAGGAATTTTTGCGCCGGCGGGGCGGCTTTACCCCAACGCTTCATAGTGAGCGCACCGGCTCAGGTTTGCTTAAATCCTTGACACGCAGACGGCTGGAAGCTACAAGTTTACAACAGGCCTAACGAAAGATACGCATCTTATTATGCACGGTTTTGGCGCTTGATCATGGGAGGCGGACGAAGATGTCAGTTCCAACGCTCTTTTCGGGCGGACGATTCAAAAAGGAGGCCAAGATAATGAGGCGCATGGCGCGACCTTTGATGATCGGTTTCGCTCTGGCGGGGGCGGCGTTTTCTTACGCCGTTGCCACTTCCGATTCCGCAACAGCCACGGGAAGCGAATCGAAGCCCCAGATCGGGGGATGGGACCTGAGATTCCTGTGCTCCTCTGAGCTGGGGCCAGTGCTGCTGGGCACCGAGGTTTCCCGCTACCTGATAGCAGCGGGCGGATGCCGTCCGTACGAATTCTTTGCGGGAACCATGCCGGCCGGCTGGACGCTGTTCCCTGACGGGAGGGTTTACGGCAAGTCCACCACAGCCGGCAAGGAGGTATTCGAAGCTTTCGTGCGGGACCGGATAGGCGACCAGATCGGGAGCATTGTCGGGATGACGTTCTCGATCACGACCGTAGATCCGAAAGACTATGCGGATCCCGTCATCCTTACCGGTGAACTGCCGCCCGCAGTACTCGGGGCGCCCTATATGGTCCAGCTCCAGACGGCCGGTGGGGTCATAAGCCATACGTATTCCCTCCTCGATTCGGACAAAGACAACCTGCCGCCGGGTCTTGTCCTTACCAAGGAAGGACTGATCGTAGGCAAGCCCAGCGTGATCCCCGCGGCAACCCTGCCGTTCAGCGTCAAGGTGACCGACGGGGTGAATCGTTCGGATACGAAGCAGTTTACGATACCCGTGGCAAGGGGACAGCTCGGGGGGGACCTGATGCTGCACAAGGGCCGCTTCCGCCTAGATTTCTCCCGCGTCAATAACGACAGGCTGGACTTGATAATGTTCCTGAACGACCGCAGCCTGGCGGATCGCGAGGAACTGGAGGGGTATAAGTTTCTGCTTTCCTTCGGACGTTTTCAAACAGAGCATTTGACGCTTACCAAAAAAGGCATTTACAGGGCGGTCAACCCGCAGACCAAGGGCGAGACCGAGATCAAGATCAAGCCGAAGCTCGGACGGATAAAGGTCAAGATAACCAACGCCAATCTCATAGATCCGTTACAGGCTACCGAGGCCGGATATGACGATCCGATAATCCCCATCCGCGTAGCGCTTTCCAACGGCGACGGCAGCTTCTCGATAATGGCCATAGAGACGGCCCGTTTCGACTACGATAGGACCACATCAATCGGCATCGGGCGGTTCGACGTGAGAGACCAGGATACGCCAGGCGGCGTCTTTTTCCTTACAAAGTGCGCGGGACGGATCGTGAAGGATAAAAACGACAGGGACACGCTTAGACTGGCCATCTCCGGGTACGCGCGGGCCCCCGGGGGCGCCTCCGCCGCGCCCAAAACTTCGGATGACGTGGACGTCAGGGTCGGCGACTTCCGACAGGTGTTGCCCGGCACGTCCTTCCGATTCAGGGGATCCACGGCTGTACCGCTAGCGGCCTTCAGCGCGCCTGGGGCGGCAGGGATCCGGAAGCTGGTTGTCGGCGGCGGGTCGCGGAAATTCAGCCTGGTGACAGGGCCGATCCTTACGGCGCCGCCCCCAGGAGTTACCCCCGTTCCCGTCAATTTCGGGTTCAGCGGACAGCTGCCGCCGGGGGTCGAAGTGGTTATACCTGTATACGTGAAGGTCTACCCGAGCTTGGGGGGCGACCCTTCGTTCGAGGGCCAGGCGTCCATCAGCGTATTCAGAAAGGGAGACGCCCTGGGGCCGGGCAAATAGCTCCGGCATCTCCACACCCGCAAGGATCGCGCATCGGGAGGGATGCCTGGGCGGCGGGCGATACGGTTCCGGCCGCTCTCTGGAATCCGGAAACGGTTTCGCCGCGGCGCACGCTCGGGCCGGTGCTCAGCGGCTCCCGCAATTATTCTTACAACGGCCTTGCAGGGCGTCGAGGCGTTTTTGCATCTTGGTCAGAACCGT
Source organism: uncultured bacterium (assembly GCA_937991785.1). GTDB lineage: Bacteria > Planctomycetota > SZUA-567 > H5-PLA8 > CALKMO01 > CALKMO01. Next base: position 3,546 of record CALKMO010000161.1, read on the forward strand.
AGCGTAGAAGGATGGGAACTGGTCCCCGATCGCCCTGAACCTGTCCCTGTCCAGCCTGATGGATGCGGCTTTCTCAGATACTACGCGGATTGTGGCGGTGCGTGGGACGTTCTTCAGCGCGGCGATCTCGCCGAGCACCTCGACCCTGCCGATCCGAGCCAGTCTGGCGCCTGATCCGTCCAGCACGTCCACGACTCCCGATAGTAGGATGTATATATCTGTGGATGATTCGCCCGCTCGCACGATGTCTTCGCCACGGTGGTATTCCTCGAACGCCCCGCGGGACAGGAGGGTGAGCATGGCCGGCGAGTTGTGGGCCGCGAAGAAGTTCGCCAGCTCGTACAGGCTCTCCCTTGCGACGGACGATATGTCGTAGCGGTGGTAGGCCGTCCGATCGAGACAGAACACGCGCGCATCCGTCTCGGCTATGACGGAGGCGCGCCTCCTGCGGTCCTCGTTTATGAGCGCTAGTTCGCCAAAAAATGCCCCCGGCTCGTATTCGGCCAGCGTCCTCCCATCCCTCGCTATCCTTACCAGTCCGCTCAGCAGAACGTAGAAGGTGTTCCCCTCCTCGCCCTCGCGGATCAGGACCGAGGACTTCGGATGGGACTCCACTCTGCCTGATGCCACGAGGTCGTCAAACTCATCCGGGGAGAGCCTGTCGAAGGCGCCGGAGGCGCGCAGGACGGCAAGGTCTTCCTCCGAAAGGAGCTTGCCGTCGGCGGAGCGGCTGGCGGAACGCGGCGGGAGGATCGCTATGGTTTCGCCCTCGCGGGCGTACCGCATCAGGCCCGCCGGGGCACCGGGCCGGTCCACGTGGGTCATCACGATCCTGCGCTGAACATCGGGCGGCTGGAGGGCGAGATTCGACGGTGAGGTGTGCAGCGGTTCGCCCCCGGCGTCGTGGACCACTACGTCGGCGTCCCACAGGAAGCCTTTCAGCGAATCGCGGCGGGCTGCCGTCATCCTGCCCTCGGCGCGAAGCCTGTCGTACAGGGCTGGATCGAACAGCGTATCCCCGGACCACGCTGCCGACCGTACCCTGCCGTCGCGGCCAAGATACCTGAATACGAACCGCCCGGCCGGTATCGAATGGAACGAGTAGTCGAACTCCACCCATGTGCGGGCGAAGCCGGGTATCAGGGTGGCGCGTCCCGGCCGCAGTTCCACGAACCGCACAAACTCTCTTATGTTGGTCCGTCTCAGGCAGGTGAGCGCCTCCGCCTTGCGAAGCCAGCTCTCGAATATCGGGCGCGATGACAACAGGGTTACCTTCTCGCCCTGGAGCAGCTTCTCCAGAATGCCGCCGTCGTGGTCGGAATGGACGTGGCTCAGGCATACATGCGAAACGTCCCTGCTCGAAAACCCGGCCTCGTGGAAATACGCCGTGAAGCCCGCCATCAGATCAACGGCTATGGCCTTGCCCTCGGACCATACGATCAGGCAGGTCGTACGGCGATCCGTCGAGAAACCGGTGCCCACCCCAAGCATCGTAACGCCGAATTCCGGGCGGTCCATCCATGGACGCGCAGCCGGCTCCACGCGTTCCGGGAGAATGTCGCGCCCCATGTCTATCGTGGTGAGGAAGCGGTCCCCGGCGGAAACGTCGAACCTGCAGGGCTGTGTCTGTTGGATGATTAGGGGCGGCCCAACACCCCCGCGCGGCGGCAGACACGCCCGCCCCTCGGAGTCGAACGTTTCGAACTCCATGACGCGGCGGACGAAGGCGGTCGCGTCCCGCGAGGGGGAGGGGGAAAAATGTTCCATTTCGGCCCTCATCAGCCAGGCTGAGACGTACGCCCTGGCCATTTCCGCGGCCAGGCTGTCCGTTCCGTCCGACTCCGCGCCGCGCCCCTCCGCCAAGACGCGGCCGATTCCTTCCGATAAACGCTCCGCCGCCTCCTCGCTCGATGCCCCTCCGCGGACGAGCTCCCGCATCGCCGCCGACAGTCCCTCGTGCCTCGCCAGACGCCGGACGGCGGCCGCGCGCCTGCCCTCCGCGACGGCATGGCCGCCTCGCGCCTCCGCCGGCTCCCCGCCGGCGAACGCCAGAATGAGGTCCTCAAAGGACGGGCCGAAGAGCGTTTCCTGCAGTACCGTTAGTATCCTGAACTTCTGGTCCGGCGTGCAAACGACGCGAAATGTCTGTTTTTCTCGTTTAAGAAAAAGGTAAGTATAGACCACGAACTCCAGATCCGCGTAATTTCGGCCGTGAGAAAAGGTCCGCAGGGGCAACACAAACGCTCCCGGCATCCTTTCCCCGGCGCGGACGAGAAGTTTTACGGTATCCGGCGGACAGCCGAAAAGGACGTCGTCGTATCCTTCCGTCTGAAGCAACCGGCAACCGGGGCCCGGCGCAGACAGATGGCATTTCGATCCCTGTTCGGGCACGCTCAATAGCCTCCGCCACAGGGCGCGAGCCTCCGGCACTCGGCATAGCAAACTGTAATACTATACAACGTGCGGGGCGCCGCTTTCAAGGAATGATGTGTCGGCGAGCCGGCCGTACCTGCTCTCTGTCGCCCGCGAGACTCCGGTTTTATTCCTTGCGCCCGATTCGGTCCGTGCTAGTTTCCATTCTCTTGGAGTCTCCGATAGTGGAGGGGATTGAGCTGGCGACCGGGCGCGAACGGCGCCTCCGACGCGCAACCGTTTGCCGCATCCGGCCGGCGGCCATCGCGCGGAACCGGCGTGATGTCGGACCGAGAGAGTTTTTCACGGACGGAAGCACCCGCACAGGGGAAGGCCGCCAGATTATTGCTATTGCCGGCGGCATGACATTACGGCAGCCTAAAGGCGCCCCGAATCCGATCCGCGCGTCGGCTCGGCCACCTGATTTCCCGTGCGGACAGGAAGGGGGCTGTCGGTCGGCAAGAGAGGAAAGGCGATCATGGATCCAAGCGAAAAATGCGACAGGTTCGTCGGGCATGGGATGACGTTCGATGATGTGTTGCTTCTGCCTGCCAGATCCTCGATCCTACCGAAGGACGCCGATACGTCCACTTGGCTTACCCGGTCCATACGGCTCAACATCCCATTCGTCTCCGCGGCGATGGATACGGTGACTGAATCGCGGATGGCGATCGCGCTTGCGCAGGAAGGAGGGATAGGGATCATACACCGCAATATGCCTATCGAGCGGCAGGCCAGGGAGGTCGTCAAGGTCAAAAGGTCCGCATCGGGCGTCATAACCGACCCGGTAACGCTCAGCCCCAACCACACGGTCGGCGAAGCCAGGAAGCTTATGGGCGCCCACAACATCAACGGCATACCGATAGTGGAGAAAGGTCGCCTGGTCGGGATCCTTACAGGAAGGGACCTCAGGTTCCAGCCTGACGACAGCCTTCGGATCGGGGATGTCATGACGAAGGAGCCGCTGGTAACCGCGCCGCCGGGAACAAGCCTGGAGGAAGCCCAGGAGATCCTTCGCTCCAAGAAAGTCGAGAAGCTGCTTCTGGTTGACGACGACGGACGCCTGGCCGGAATGATCACTATAAAGGATATAAACAAGACATTGCGTTACCCCATGGCGTGCAAGGACGATAAGGGCAGGCTGCGCGTCGGCGCCGCCGTGGGCGTAGCCGACGACGACCGCGTAGCGGCCCTTGTAGAGGCCGGGGTTGACGTAATAGCCGTTGATACCGCTCACGGCCACTCGACGCGCGTGATCGAGGCCGTCGGGCGTATAAAGAAAAAACACGACATCCAGGTGATAGCCGGTAACGTGGCTACTGGCGAAGCGACCAGAGAACTTATAGACGCCGGCGCGGATGCGGTCAAGGTCGGGGTCGGGCCCGGTTCGATCTGCACCACGCGCGTCATAGCGGGAGTCGGAGTTCCGCAGATAACCGCAATCCGTATGGCGGCCGCAGCGGCGGAGAAATCGAGGACGCCCATCGTGGCGGACGGCGGAATCAGGTATTCGGGCGACGTGGTGAAGGCCATCGCGATGGGCGCCCACTCGGTAATGATCGGCAGCCTGTTCGCAGGAACGGACGAATCGCCCGGCGAAATGGTCATCTACAAGGGCAGGTCGTTCAAGGTCTACCGCGGTATGGGCAGCCTTGGCGCCATGATCGAGGGAAGCGCGGGAAGGTATGCGCAGGAAGGTGCGCGGCCGGACAAGCTGGTGCCGGAGGGGATCGAAGGCCGGGTGCCGTACAAGGGGCCTATAGCCGAATTCCTGTACCAGCTCGTCGGCGGCCTTAAGGCCGGAATGGGTTACGTGGGCGCCGCGAACATCGAGGAGCTTCGCACAAAGCCTAAGTTCATTACGATATCGCCGGCAGGATTGCGCGAGAGCCATCCGCATGACGTGCTGATAACGCGCGAGGCGCCGAATTACAGGCTGGAGATGAGCGAGGGCGAGTGACGAAAGCGCGGAGCGCCTGCGCTCCGGCGGCCCAGGCGTCGTTGCGGCCGTCCTGCGCGCCGGATAGAACGTATGCCTGAACATGGAACGCCCGGCAGCCTGCCGCAGGCGGCGGGACCTGAGATGCGGCTTCTCATCCGGACCGCCGCGATGATGGCTGCAGGCGAATCTGCGGCGGATATCCCGTGCGGCGATCTGCCAGTAAAGCCTGCCCCAGAAATACTGACGGCCCTCGCCGGCGAGCACGGCATATCGGGGATATTGCGCGCCGGCATCCGCCGCGTATTCGAAGAGGCCGGCGCCGAACCATCCCCGGAACTGATCGGGCGCATCGAGGAAGAGGCGGACCGCCAGGCCGCCGCATCGCTTGCCGTCTGCTCCGACATGGCGCGCGCGCTGGACGACCTGCGCGGAGCGGGCATCGAGGCGATGGCGTTCAAAGGCCCGGCGCTTTCTGCCCTGGCATACGGAGACGTCACGATGCGCAGCTTTTCCGACGCCGACATCATGGTGCGCAGGCGCGAGGCGACGGCCGCCATCGCATCGCTCCAGGCCGCCGGATGGGAATCCCGTTCGCTACCCCCGCGGCGTTTGTGGGGTGCCTTCGTGCGGCATTATCCGGAGGTCCAGATGATCCGACGCGATGCGGCCGCCGCCGTGGATCTGCACTGGGAGGCGATCCCGGTCTT
>CALKMO010000162.1 GCA_937991785.1 uncultured bacterium
GAATCCCGCCGCCCCGACCAGCTTTCGCCGAAGCGAAGGCCGGCAGAACGGAAAAGAGAGAGACGGCCGCAGCCGGCACCCTATAGGGAGCGGTTGTCGCAGCGGCGCAAGCTCCTTTCTCCCGACATGTCTCTGCCTGCAGCATGCGAAGGATAGGCTTCGGCCTGAGCCGGGCGGGCAGGCTTGGCGGGTCGGCGGCCTCCTGCCGGATGGATCCGCCGCGCCCAAAGTAGATCCGCTGGCTTTCGTCAATCCTCGTAAGACCACGGCTGGAACTGGACCGAGTACAGCCTGTATTCCTCGTCTTTCTGCGGGGCCTTCGGGAACCTGACGAAGACCCCCTGGACCTTCGCGGGGATGTTTTTGAAATAGGTCAGAGGTATCTTGATGCGGGGGCGCTCGTTCGAGTAGACCAGCCAGGGAGTGGCGATCCGGCTGCCGCCGGAGAGCAGGCCTATTTCCAGACCGCGCCACGAACCGCCGGGGTTTTCGAAGTCCACGAACAGATACTTCTGCGCCGAGATGTCCAGGTCCAGCCCATCGCGGAGAATCTCGGCCGGATACCTGCCTCCGGCCGAGGCCTTGACGAGCATGCCCTTCCCGTCGCGACTGAGCGCGATGCCTTCTCCAGCCTTCCACGCCGCTGCCGCCCCGGCATCCGCAACAAAGTCCGAAACGACCGCCGGGGGCGGCGGGTCCGGCCGCCACGCCAGGTCCCCGCACCTGTAGGCGAGCGATATCATCCGGTGCTGTTTTTTGCCTTCGAGTTCCGGCAGTTCGGCTTCGAAAACGGCCGGGCTCTTCTCGACCCGCCATCTGAATTCCTTGACCTCGGATTGATCCCAGTCCGGTCCGGCCTGCCAGCGATATACGACGTCGAACGGCGCGAACTCGGCGCCCGCCGCAGGTTTCGCCTCGACCGTCACCTTGTTTCTGCCCGGACGCAGCCGCGGCGCGGCCATCATGTTGTGCTGGAAGGACGTTCGCAGGAATACGGCGTCCAGCCCTACGTCGGCCGGTTCTCCGGCGGCGCGCATGACGAACCGCATCCTGTAGGAGAATCTGCCGGGACATTTCTGCGCAACGAGGTTCGACAGGTCCGCGACGGCCGCAACGGGACCGGCGCCTTCGGCATTCCATGCGGCGGTCCACGTCTTTCCTTCGTCGAACGAAATTTCGGCCTTCAGAGTGTCGGCTTCGGCTTTCCGGACGGCTTTTACATGCAGCATGCATTCGGTCAGGTAATACGGCGCGCGTATTTCGAATCCCCACGATGAGTCTTTCCCGGCCTCCGCCGGGTGCAGCGCCGGTTCTCCGGCCTTCCCCGCAGCCAGATTTTCCGAAGCCATCGCTCCGTCGAGGTGGTCGCCCTTGCGGAAGTCCGGAGAGTAAAGAATGCGTCCGCTTCCCCAGTGCCGGTAGCTCTTGACTTTCGTTCCCATGTTGCGGACCAGGTAAGGCTCCCAGTTGTGGAAATTTTCCTCGGATTTTTCGTCCCGCGAACCGCATGCGTGGAGAGGGCCGACGTATTTCGGATCGAAGCTGCCCGGGCACGGCCTGTCGCAGCATTTCCAGAATCGGATGAATTCCATCCCTTTGCAAAGGCGCACTTCCTTCGGGTTGTACGGAGCCGATTTCGCCTTCCGGTCGAGCACTTTGAACCCTTTGGTAAACTCCGCCGCAGGATCTCCGCACATCAGGAACCCGGGACACGCGCGGTTTTCCTCCGCGGCCTTCGTTGCGAGCGTCGGGTCGGCCTTTATCGCCTCCATGCTCGCTATATGCCGGTCCTCGCCCCGGGTGTAGACGTAGAAGTTGGTCATCGTATCGAGTATGTGCCATTTCCCGTCGTACTTGACCTCGTAGAAGGTGTGCGCCCCGTTCGGCCAGCAGACAACCCGCGCCTCGAAACCGGCCTTTCGCAGGAGCTCGCAGCTGGTCGCCGCCTGCGAGCCGCACAGCGTGTAGCCGAGGATGTTGAGCAGCTTCAGCGTGTGGTCGCCATCAGGCGTAACGAAGAAATGGAAGACGTGCTCTCGATAGAAATTGAAAAGCGCCAGCACCTTCTGCTCATCCGTCATCCCCGGTTTGATCACATCGCGGATGATGGCGTCGAGCGAAGAACAGTCTGCCGATCTGTCGTTGCTTACCCATACTTCCTGGTGGGCGGCCATCGCCGCGCCGGGTATGGACGCCGCTGCGGCCAGCAGGAGCATCGAAACCCCGAACATCGCGGCGGCCGGCGAAAGGCGTAACCCTGGATCGAGCCCTGTTTTCCCCATATCTCGTCCTCCCGTATCGGCGCGCCGACGGCGGACCGCGCCGCTGGATATTCATACACCGCCCGAGGGCGGCGGTCATTTCCGAAAAACAGCGGGCAGCCGACTCCGGACCTGCGGGGCATGTTGCGGGATGCCGGAGATTTACGCGCACGGACGATCTGCGGGCGGACCTTCGCCGCGCGGCCGGCAACAAATAAAACGGGGCGGCGCAGATATTCCCGCGCCGCCCCGCGTGCCGCTCTTACTTTCGCCCGCGGATAATATGATTGCCTGTCAACCCATGCTCCGCAGACATGCAGGGCGCCGAACTACTTCACCGGCCCCTTGAACCTGCCCTTCAGGGCGTTCGACTTCCAGAAACCGCTGCACGAGGCCGCGTAGTCGTATCCCCATGCCGAAAGTCCAACCGGGAGATCCACGTTCGCGCCGTCAACCGCGCCGGCGGTCAGCCCGGCCGCGTCGAGCTCGTCGCCGTATACGTACCCGCTCACAAGCCCGGCAGCCTTGTACTTCGCCTCCCCGCCAGCAAGCGTACCGTCGCCGTTGCGGGCAGCCTTCAGCCCGAACCTGAACACATCAGTCTTTATACGTCCCTTCGCGTCCATCGTCCCGGACACGACCGCTCCGCCTACATCCAGCGCAACGCCGGCGCCTTCCACCGCCTCCCCGGCGGGCGCGAAGAACGTCCCAGATGTCTTTATCGAAACCCCTCTCATCCCGACAAACGACCTCGCCACCGCCAGCTTCGACACCCCAAGCGCAGCCTGGCCGCTCTCCGTCACCAGCACATCCACGGTCCCCAACGTATTTGCCACCCCGTCCGATACCGTTACCGTCACAGTGTAAACCCCCGCAGCGGCGAAAGAATGGGTCGGATTCCTCTCCGTAGAGACGGCCGTCCCGTCGCCGAAGTTCCACGTATAGGTCAGCGCGTCCCCGTCGGCATCCGAGGCCGTCACGCCGAACGCCACCGCCTGTCCGACCTCCGCGGGATTGGGCGCAGCCGCAGGACCGGATGTTATCGCAGGCGCGTAATTGCCGCCCGCTATGGCGAGAGAATGGTTGTATCCGGCCGCTATCTTTGAGACGCCGAATATCATGGACACCCGGGCAGGAACGGCGCGATCGTCTTGCGTCCCGTCGCCGAGCTGGCCGTCATCGTTGTATCCCCACGCCCATACAGTGCCGTCGCTTTTCAGGGCGAGAGAATGATAATAGCCCGCGGCTATGGCGGCGACACCGCTCAGCCCGGATACCTGTACCGGTGCGTTCCTGTCGGTATTCGTCCCGTCGCCGAGCTGGCCGTACCAGTTGGCTCCCAACGCCCATACAGTGCCGTCGCTCTTCAGGGCGAGAGAATGCTGTTCGCCCGCGGCAACCTTCGAAACAGAGGATATGCCGAGCACCCGAGAGGCGACGGTAATGCGACCGCCCTTCCCGTCGCCAAGTTCGCCGTTATAATTGGATCCCCACCCCTTTACCCTGTCTTCCGCCGGGACCCCTCGCCCGGCCCCGCACAACATCGCCGCCAGCAACGCCGCCGCAACTGCGCAATGTCTGCCCATCTTCGTCCCTCCTTTCTGCTGTCCTCTTACCCATTGCCGCTGACACGCCCGTGTTTCTGCTTTGAGTGGCTTTGTTGCAATAAAAGCCTACGAAACCCAAAGAAAACGTCAAGAATTTTTCGTCGGCAGCCGAAATTC
>CALKMO010000163.1 GCA_937991785.1 uncultured bacterium
GCCAGTGTTTCGAGCGCGCTATGGTCGCCGACCGTTCGACGGCCACCGCTGTCGGCGACCCGTACGCAGAATGCGTGATGGCGCTTGCGGCAAAACGCCTGAGCGAAGGCGACGCCGGAGGAGCCGCGGCAGGAATAGAGGCCGCGATGAAGTTCATACCGGACAACGAGGAAATACTCGTGATTGCAGGCAGGCTCGCCGAATCCAAAGGCGATACTGCCGCGGCGGCCGGCTTTTACTCCAGAGCTCTCAGCCGCCGCAGCCCGGAGGCGGCAAGCCCTGAAGCGGTCGCCGCGCTAAGGATGGAGCTGGATGCCCGCAGGAACCGACGGCCAGGCGCGGAACGCTTCCAGGCATCCGCACAACGCCATCCTCCGGACGAAATCGCCGCCGCCAAGGATTTTTCGACGTACGAATCGCCGCGCTTCGTCATATATCATAGAGACGCGCGCCTGGCCGCGCGATGCGCCGCGGAACTGGAACGCATCCTTTCTCGGCTGCTCGCGGAGATGACTGCGGACGGGGCGCCGCCTTGGATGTCGAAACCGGCCGTCTTCTTGCACGCCACGAAGGAGGAATACATGGCGGCCACCGGCCAGCCGGCCTGGACTGAAGGCTTCAGCAGGTATGCCGCATCGGGTCTACTGACTTCCGCGTCCATGCATTCTTGGGCGTCTTCCCCTCGACTGACAGGCTCTGTCCTTCCGCATGAGCTGACCCATTTGGTCTTCTCCGGGATCATGCCGAACAGAGAAAAGATACCTCGCGCGATACATGAAGGCGTGGCCGTATTCCAGGAGACGGACGACCGCCGCGTGCGGCTCCTCCATCTGCTGAGATCCAAGGTCGGAAGCGGCGAATATATTCCGCTCCGGCGGTTGCTTGGCTTGCCGGATTACCCATCCGACCCAGACATGTTTTACGCCGAGGCGTACGCGTTGACCGCCTACCTGATCGAACGGAAGGGGATGGCGGCGTTCCTCAATGCTTGCAAAAGGTTTTCCGGGGAGGATGCCTGGCGGGAAGTGGCGGAATCGGCAGGATTCCGGGATATCGAGTCGCTCGAACGCGACCTGATCTCACGCCTGACGGCGGGAACAGCGGCGAAATAAGCGGCACTGTCAGAACGATGGTCGTAACGCTCCCGTTGCGCGGATAGTCACGGCAGCGGCAGGCCGGATAGCAGGCCGGCAAGGAATTCCGCCACGCCTGGGACGAAAACGACGGCAGCGGCAGCCGCCGCCGCGGCCAATACGGCCAAGGCTGCAAGTATCGGCGGGATCTTGCGCCAGGAGTACGGCGATGCGCGTCCGGCGGAAATCTCGCCGGGAGCGATCAGCCCTTCCGCAACCATTCTGGTCTCAAGCGTCTCCAGCATTTCCCGCATCGTATGGAATCTGGATTCCGGATCTATACGCAGCGTTCTGTCCACGATATCGGCGAACCATGCAGGGATGTCCGGGCGCATTCGGAGTATCGGCGGCGCGCCGGAGACGGTAAGATTATGCAGGAAAGTGGCGCAATTATTACCTTCTATCGGCAACCGGCCGACCAGCGATTCGAAAATCGCCGTGCCGAGGCTGTATTGGTCCGACCGCGAATCGGGCGGTTTGCCTTCGCACTGTTCGGGCGCCATGTAACCGATCACGTCGAGCGTAAGCGGTCTCGACGCCTTTGCGGCCGCATGCCCGAGCACGTAATGGAAACCTACGTCGGTGATTTTCACCTCGCCCCATGGGGTAATCATTATGTTGCCGGGTTTTATGTCGCGATGGGAGATTCCCCTGTCCTCGAGCACCGCCAGCGCCGACGCCGCCTGGCGCATGATGGAAGCGGCTTCCTGCCACTGCAGGACTCGATTCCGCTTGGCAGAGTAAGCTAAAAGGTTTTCCCCGGCCACATATTCCATCGCGACGTAAAGAAACTCTTGCGAACGTCCGAACTTAAGGGCCTTCGCGATATTCGGATTCCCAATGGAGGAAGCCGCCAAAGCCTCGGTCTGAAACCTTTCCCAGGCGTCTCCTCCGTCAAGCAGGCTTTCTTTGAAGACTTTTAAGATCGAATGCTCGCCTGTGGCGAGATTCTCCGCAAGGAATACACCCCCGAGCCAACCCCCGAAATCGGTAATCAACCGATATTCGGCGATGGTGTTGCCTTCGCAAAGCGGCACCGCGCGGAAACCGGCCCCGCACGCGCCCCGGGATTCCGCCGCTGCCCGGCGGTCGGCCGATTCTTCCGCTGTTCTTGAGGAGGACAACTCGGCTCGGTCGGCGTGCCCGTCAGAAAAAACGGAAGCCGGCGCAGTTTTTGCTGGCGGCATATTTCCGGTTCCCTGCGCCCCTGCGGCCGTATGCACGTCTGCCGGCACCGCTTCCTTGGTAATTCCGGCTGCGCGGCTGGAAGCTTCAGGCGATACGCCTAAGGGCACAGCATCGCTTCCGGACGGTGCTCCCGCCGGCGAAGGGACCGCCTGGGGAGACTTGGAAGGGATCGCCGTCGGAGGCGATGCCAGACTCGGTGCTGCGGTGCCGCTCCCCATGGACGGCCCGGCGATGATCGTCCTGGCAAAGGCATCATCATCGTAAGACTTTTCCACCTTCCCAGAGGCAGGGGGCGGGGTAGCCTCGGGCGTCGGCACTTTTTGCGGTACCGAAACAGGCGTCTCCCGTACCGCGTCTCCACCTGGATGCTCTTTGTGCAGCGACTCGACAGGAATGGATAGGCTCATTTCCGCGGGGAGGTCGGCTTTGGCAGACTGCGGAGGTGCGGCCGGGCTGCCTCTCGCTTCGCTTCCGGCGGGCCGGACGACCCCAAGAGGAAGGACAGTTGACGCCACCGCCGGACCGCCGTCTTGAGCGGGCTGCGGCTTCCCCATCGGAGGACGCACCGGAGCGCATATTGACATCTCTCCGTGAGAAACACCGCCCGTCTTTCTCCCTTCCTGCGCA
>CALKMO010000164.1 GCA_937991785.1 uncultured bacterium
TCAGGATGTAGACGCCCCCTGTATTCGGCGTATTGTAGAGGCTCGGTTCGGGCATGTGGGTCTTGTACTTAAGCATATTGCAAAGATTGGCCGGGGCGCGTTCCGCCAAGTCTTTTCTGATTACCACGAGTACAACGCCCGATGGGCCGAGATTCTTCTGAGCGCCCGCGTATATGAGGCCGAAGCCCCGAACGTCTATCGTGCGGCTCATGATGTCGCTGGACATGTCCGCCACCAACGGCGCTTCGGTCTTCGGGAACTCCCGGTACTGGACGCCGCCGATCGTTTCGTTCGATGTTATGTGGACGTAGGCCGCGTTCGGGGTGAGTTTTAGTTCGCCTGCGGCGGGCACTCTCATGTATTTTGCGGCCGCACCATCCCATGCGACATTCACCTTGCCGACCAATTTAGCTTCCTTTATGGCCTTCTCGGCCCACGCGCCTGTGTGGACGTAGTCGGCGGTCTGGCCGGCCCCAAGCAGATTCATCGGGACCATGGCGAACTGAAGGCTCGCCCCTCCCTGCAGGAAAAGCACGGCGTAATCGTCGGGGATGCCCATAATCCGGCGCACGTTCGCCTCGGCCGCCTTTATCACCGCGTCGAATTGCTTGCTGCGATGCGATATTTCCATTATGGACATGCCCGTCCCGTTGAAATCGAGCATTTCCTCGCGAGCCCTTTCGAGCACTTCGAGCGGCAGCGCCGCCGGTCCCGCACCGAAATTGTGAACCCTGGCCATTCGAATGCCCCCCTTTCTTCTTCCGCCGTCTCTCCTTTTCCCGCCCTCTGATCGTAATGCGTCCTGGATCGAGCCGGGATAGCGCCTTTCAAGCATGGCGTTTGTTTCTTCCGACGCGCCGGGATGTTACGCGACCCGGCCGAAACCGTCAAACGCACCGAGCCATGCAGCATCTTACCGTATGGGGCTTGCGGGAAATCCTTGAGATATCGCCGCCGCAGCCCAACAGGCGGTTGGAGTTTCGGTCCGGGTTGACTATAAAGAAAGGCCGCCGCCGGCCGCGCCTGGTCCGTCGGCGGCCGATTCCGATCATGCCGGCGCAAGGTTCGCTGGGTTGGATTGCCGGAGGACCGAAGCGTGGAGCCTGCTTTGGGAAACATAGAGAAACCGGGCGATGGTATCCTGATATTTGCCCCGCATCCGGACGACGAAACGCTGGGTTGCGCAGGAGTGATCATGAAGACCGTACGTGCCGGGCGGCGGGCACACGTGGTCTTCGTGACTAACGGCGACGGATTCGCCAAGGCTGCGGCGTTACTGTCCGGCAAGGAAAAGGCCGCGCTCGAGGCGGAAGACTTTCTGGCCGTGGCGCGCCTCCGTCAGCAGGGGGCGTTCGAGGCGGCGGGGATCCTGGGACTTTCCGCAACAGATCTGGTCTTTTTGGGATATCCAGACGGCGGTCTGGCCCTTATGCCGGCGGACGGCAACGTCCCGTTCGTGCACGCCTGCACGCAAAAAAGCCAGACCTACGGCCTTCTCGCGCCCGATTACAGCTCGCGAACCCGCGGCGAACCATCGCCCTACCTGCGTTCCTCGGCGGTGGCCGATATCGCCGAGCTGATTCGTGCGGCGCGGCCCGGTGAAATATACGTCACCGACTTCGCCGACGGACACGGCGACCACCGGGAATGCTGCGGGATCGTCCTCGATGCCGCCGCCGCAGCCGGATTCCAGGGCGAAATCTTCACGTATCTGATCCACTCGGTCGACGGCGGCTGGCCGATGCCCCGCGGCGCGGATCCAGGCGCGCCGTTCGGCGCTTTCGATATCGGCGGCCGCCGATCGCCGGCGGGCGTCCCGTGGCCGCCTCCCGACCGCAGACCCATGTCGTGCGAAGAATCTGAGACAAAACTTCGCGCCATCCGCGCCTACGCCTTGGAGATGAAGCTTGCCGGGCGCTACATAGAATCATTCGTCAAGTCGGAAGAAGTGTTCTGGAAGCCGAGGCAACCCGGTCCCGTCCCGAAGCGTCCGGCTTCGATCTAACGTGCGGCGCGATCTTCCGGCGCGAACACCATGATCCTGCCGGAGGAAGGGTCGGCCGCATATATTTCGCCGGAAGGAGAGGCTGCCAGATCTATACCTGCCGCGCCCGTACCGAAGAACGACGGCCCGATGTAAGCCAGCACGTTTCCCGCCGCGTCGTGCAATTTCACCCTCGGGATGCCTTTCTCGCTCGTAACTACGCGCCCGTCTGGGAAGGCCGCGATATCCGTCGGATTGCAGCAACCGCAGAAGCCGTCCACCCCGATTGAGGCGCGCCCCCAGCTCGATACGAGCCTGCCGTCGCCGCCGTACAGTTCGATCCTATGCCTGCCAGGATTGGCGACAAGCAGCCGACCTCCGAAGCCGCTACTGCCTGCCAAGATCGCGATATCCAAATGGGGGCTTGGAACGACGAGACCTTCGGCGCCGGTCGTCCTGTCGCGGGTGCCGATGACCCGGACGAACGTTCCGTCCGTCAAGAAGTGGTGGACCATCCTGTTGCCTGCGTCGGCGATGTATAGGTCTTTCCCGGAAACCGCCAGGGATGTGACGGCGCGCAGCCTTCCCGGTCCGCGCCCTTCCTCGCCGAATTCCCTCTGCAGTCGCCCGTCCTCCGCCGCGTAAACCTTTATCCGCGCGGGGAAACCGATGAATATTTCGCCGAAACCTGTACGGGCTTCGTCGGAAACGCCGGCCGCCTGTACCGCTACGCATGATGCTGGTCCGCCGGGCAGCGGCCACGACGCAACCAGCCGTCCCTCGCCGTCGAATATGCGCGCATCGGTCCCCACGGCGCATACCCGTCCATCGGGAAGGAGCGCCATTCCGCGGAGACCTTTTCCCATCCCGGTCTGGATGGTCCGCGCGAGCGAGTATTTCAGCGTCAAACTCGCTATGCGCCCGGAGTCCAGGTCGGCCGGGGGCGATGGAGACCCGGCGATATTGGGCGCCGGCCTCGATACCACAACCCAAGCCGCCGTCCCCAGCATAAGGGCGAGAAACAGAGCTCCTCCGGCGGAAGCCAGCCTGCCGACAGCGCCGCCCTTTTTCCCATCTTTACGTCCGGTGCCGAAACCGTCGTCTCTCCAGCCGCCATTCCTCATGCGAAACCTCCGAGAGCGGCTGGGCCGGATTAGGGATCCGGCACCTCGTACGCTGCGAGCGCCCGGCATGCTTGGGCGGGCGCAGCCGCCACGAACAAAACATCGCCCGGGACGGACGCTACCGGCCCCCTGAAACGTCCAGGCAGACGAGCCTGGTCGAATCGCGCAACAGGAGCCGTCCGCCGGCCAGCGCCATCGGCGCCCACGCGTCGTGCCCGTCGAGTACTTTGAGGGAACCTAGCTCGCGGCATTCCTCCGGATCGGCGGCGAACATCCGCAGCAAACCGGTATGTTCGTCCAGCGCAAGTATCTTTCCGTCCGCGATTATGAACGGTCCGAGCCCGAAGCGGCGAGAGCGGCCGCTCGTCCAACGGACCTTCCCATCGAGAGACAGGCAGGCCAACTCCCCGCCCTTGGCGGCCTGCCGGCACAGGATGCCGTACAGGTGGCCTCCGTAGAGGATCGGCGTGTGTTGTTCCGACCCGAATGCGTCCTGTTCCAGCCGGAAGATCTCCTCGACTCGGACATCCGGCGTATCGCCGGCCAGTCCGATCATGGCGCATCCGCCGAATCCGTACCCGCCCGCCAGGAATATTCGATCTTCGTCCACCGGAAGCGGGGACGCAACGGGCGTAGTCATCTTCCACCCCTCATACTTCCACAATATGCGCCCATCCGAAGCGTTTATGCCGGCCACGCCCCTCGATGTCCCGTACAGGTATTGGCGTTCTCCATGCCGGTCCATTGGCATTATAGAGACGTGGGACATCTTCCAACCTCCGGGGTTCGGCGTCTTCCAACGAATCCTCCCGCTTTCAAGCTCGACCGCCATTGTCAGCGCCTCATCGCCGCCCGGCGCTATTATCGCGGCGCCGCCGTCTATCAACGCGCACTGGCCCGCATACCACTGCGGTAC
>CALKMO010000165.1 GCA_937991785.1 uncultured bacterium
AAGAAGAGCAAGAAGAGCAAGAAGAAGCGGGCCCGTGACGACGACGACGAGAACGACAGCGGCGCGCCGGTGGTGATGACGCCCGAGCAGCAGTCCGAGCAGTTCTTCAAAATGACGGCGACGGCGATCTCGTCCACGCTCTCCGAGCAGCTCGGCGTCAAAGGCGACTGGGACAACTGGCGGCCCGAGGAGCTGTTCGCGCAGGCGCAGGCGGAAATGCTCGTATATATCGGCCGCCGACCTAAACGCCTTGCCGGGTCTGCCGGTGCCTTCCACGTACCGCCTGGCGATCTCGACGGCGCATGCGAGCCTGGCGGCGCGGTCCTCGTCCAGACCCGTCAGGTCCGGGCGTTTGCCCGCGAGGGCGTCGGAAACCAGCGATCGGAAGGATCCGACCCTTTTCAGAAACGATTCGGCCATCGCCGTCGAACGGGAGTCGGCGCCGCGCCCGTCGAGCAGGAAGGCGATGATTTCGCCGTCCGATACGTCCCGCGCGTTTCCCGCCAGCAGCGCCGCCGACGTCGCCCGCCCGTCAGGCAGGATGTCGCGCCCGCGGGTGAGCACGAAGCGGCACGATGCGGAGAAGGGGCATCGGTCGCAACGCGGCGTGTCTCCGCACAACGGCTCGGCCACCAAGCCGTATATCCCCGAGGAGAATACCCGCAACATCACGGTTATCGCCAATGGATCCTCGCCGGTCGCCCTGGCGATGCTCTCAACGAATGAACGGAAGGCCGCTTCGCGGGTCGCCGTTCCTTCCGCAGGCTCGGTTTTCCGCCCGTAGCCTGCCTCCCTTCTTCCGCCATCCACCTTCCTCGCTCTACCCGCGGTTCCCGCCGCATCTCCGACCGTCGCAGCGGCCCTGCGGATCGCGCGCCCATCGGTCCCGCCTTCTCCGGCACCGGCAACCGCACCGGTCCCGACGTTTTGGGGGCCGATGATTCCCATCCTGGTCAGCGTCCTTGCCGAATCCTCGTCGAAAGCGATCGCGCCGCCGCCGCGGACCGAGATGCGCCTGACCACCGATCGGACGAACGCCTCCGCCTTCGCTCCGCACTCGCCCCTGACCGCTGCCCTAAGCGTCTTTAGGAATTCCGCCGGATTCCGCATGGGCTATCGCGCCTCCCCCTCCACCGCAGCCAGGTACGGCAGGTTGCGATACTTGCCGTCCAGGTCGAGGCCGTAGCCGACGACGAACTCCGCCCCTATCTCGAAGCCTGCCGCGTCCGCCGCAGCGCCGGCCGCGCCGCCTTTTCGGCGGAGGAGCGCAACGGTACAGGCAATGGATGCGCCGCGTGAAACCAGGCGGCGCCTGACCTCCGCGATAGTCCGCCCGGTATCCACTATGTCCTCTATCAGCAGTACGGCGCTGCCGCGCACCTCGGGCGCAGGCGGTTCGAACGATACGCGCACGCGGCCCGATGAGACCGTACCGCTGCCGTAGCTGGCTGCGCGCACGAAGGCGACGTCCATCCCGACAGGGATCCTGCGTACCAGGTCGGCGCAGAACATGAACGCGCCTTTCAAGACGCAGACGGCCAGTGGCTTTTCGGCGGCGGCCATCTTCGCGGATGCGGCCGCCGCCAGCTCGTCGAGCCTGGCGGCGATTTGCTCCGCGGAAAAAAGCAACCGCAGCCCCGGAGGAATGGGCGGACGTTGACGGCCCGGGCCGCGCCTGGCGCCTGGACCGGCCACCTTTACGCGCCTCCGGGCCGCCGCACATGACCGAGCACATCGCGGACGACCCGATCCGCGTCCACGCCGGCGGCTTCAGCTTCGAAGTTGAGCACAAGCCTGTGCCTTATGGCATTTGGGAATGCCGCCTCGATGTCCTCGAAGGCGACGTTCGCCCTGCCGCCGGCCAGGGCCAGGACCTTGGCGGCCAGCAGCACGGCCTGGGCGCCGCGCGGGCTTGCGCCGTAGCGGACGTAACGCTTAGCCTCAGGGGCGGCCTCCTCGTTGCGAGGGTGCGTGGCCCGAATGAGCCTAGCGACATATTCCTTGATGTGCGATGCGACAAGCACCCGCCTGGCGAGATCCCGCATGGCCATTATGCCGTCGCGATCGAGCAGCTTTCTCGGCCGCGGGACCTCCTTCCCGGTCGTACGGTCCAGTATCTCGACCAGTTCCGGCACGGTCGGCGAAGAGACCGGCACCTTGAACAGGAACCTGTCGAGTTGCGCTTCGGGAAGCGGGAACGTCCCTTCCATCTCTATCGGGTTCTGCGTCGCCATGACGAAGAACGGCTGGTCGAGGATACGCGTCTCGCCCCCGACGGTCACCGACCCCTCCTGCATCGCCTCCAGACAGGCCGACTGCGTCTTGGGAGTTGCGCGGTTGATTTCGTCGGCCAGCACCAGGTTGGCGAAGATCGGCCCCTTCTGGAACCTTAGCTCCCGCCCGCCTTCCGGCGATTCGTGCAGCACCATCGTGCCGACTATGTCGGACGGCATCAGGTCCGGGGTGAACTGGATGCGCGAGAACGAAAGGTCGAGCACGCCGGAGAGGGTGCGAACAAGCAGCGTTTTCCCCAGCCCGGGCAGGCCTTCGATGAGGACGTGCCCTCCGGCCAGGACGGCGATGAGCGTGTCACGGACGGCCCCGTCGTGGCCGACTATCGTCCGCCCTATCTCGGCGCGTATCGCGGCAAAGGTCTCCGCGAAGCGCTCAGCTTCCTCCCTCTCGCCGCCAGCCGGTCGCCCGTCGCTCGCCATTCGCCGCTTCCCTTTCCCGATATCGCTCTCGATACCCGGCCTGACCTTGCCGCCTCGCGGGAACCGGCTTCCCCTTCGTTCCCGGTCCTCCCTCGTATGGAGAGCGGATCCGCGGCACCCGGTCCGTCCACTTCGTACATCCGGCCGCAAATCCCGTCAAGGCGCATCTATCCTTACTTCGGCCAGTCGCGCAACCCGGGTGCGGTACCGATCCGATTCGATCGGGCGGGACACCCGCATCGCTGCCCGCGACATCATCCGGACTCTCCCCTCCCCCCGGTCCGCACGCGAGATACATGAATGCGATGGCGCACGGGCGCAACCGACCCGCCCCCCCCGCACGCCGCACGATCAACACGCCTGACTTTGTTGCATAAAAGATATAAGACCTTGCCAAACAAAAAGTTATAACGCAGGCTCTCGACAAATGCTTTTTCGCTCAACTCATTGCTTCGAATAGAGTTATGGCGCGAATTACACAACAAAGCCACACGCCTCGCGCCGCCAGGACGCCCTGCGCTTCTGTTCTGCGATTCGCCGGGCCCCCGTTCCTGCTCCGGGGCGCATGACCGTAACCGCATAAAGGTTTTTAGCGGCGGGCACCGATGCTCTGTTTGCCAAGGAGGCTTTTTCCGCGTCAGACCAAGAAAGGCAGCGGAAGTGTGGGGCGGTTTGGCCGTGATGCCGATGCCGTCGGACGTTGCCGCCCGGCCTTCTCCGCTTGTCCATGGCATCTGCACATTCACGGCCTGCACCCCTGCTCTGGGGCGTGATGTTTTTCGCTTGTGCCTCTGTCGCCTCGGTTCTACATACATGCAGCGTTCGGATTAAATAAGACCTAGGCGCCTCGAACGCTCAGAGAGCGGGCGGTAGGCATCGGTCAAGGAGGGGAAAGGCCATGTCGTACAGGAATCTCAGCGCCCAGACGATGTTCCAGCTCCTGGCGATGGAGCACAAGCCGCTTTGTGCCTTTAAAGGGAAGACGAAGCGCGATTTCGAAAGGTGGAAGAAGGCGACGCTGCCCAAAGTCATGGCGACCCTGGGCGACTGGCCGGCGCGCGTTCCGCTCAACCCGATGCTGCTGGCCGAATGGGAGGAAGACGGGCTGAGAAAGCAGCGCTGGCTGATAGATGTCGGGCGCCACATATCGGCTATATTTTTGATCAACTATCCGCCGGGGCTGAAGGAGGGCGAAAAACGGCCGGCGATACTGTGCTGGCACGGGCACGGTCCGTTCGGGAAGGACCCCGTGATGGGCAATAGGTCGAGCGATGCGCTGAAGGCGGATATAGCCGAGGCGAACTACGATTACGGGCGGCAGATGGCGGAGAAAGGGTTCGTCACCTTCGCGATAGATTGGATGGGCAAGGGCGAGAGGGAAGAAGGCCGCAAGCCCACGCACCGCCGCGATCCCGGGGGAAGGGACTGGTGCAACATCTACTACCTTCACGCGACGATGCTCGGCATGACCTCAATCTCGATAAACGTCGCCCACGGAATGGCCGCCACGGACTTCGCCCGCTCCCTGCCGCACGTTGATGGCGAAAGGCTCGGGGTAATGGGGCTTTCCGGCGGCGGCACAATGACGCTGTGGTCGGCGCTGTGCGACAGGCGCTTCAAGGCGGCCGAGATCATCTGCTACAGCGACCTGTGGGCGCATTTCGGCATAAGGGACATCAACTACTGCGGGATGCAGGTCGCGCCCGGGCTGTACAAGCTGGTGGATCTGCCGGACCTGCAGGGATTGCTGGCGCCGCTGCCTCTGCTGATAGACATCGGGGCCTACGATACCTGTTTCCTCGTGGACACGGCGATGGAGTGCTACCGGCGATTGGAGAAGATATACCGCGCTGCCGGGGCGTCAGACAGGCTGGAGCTGGACTTCTTCCCCGGCGAACACGGCTGGGGAGGCAGCAAATCCGTGGATTTTTTCACGAGGCATCTTGCGCCTTAGCCGGGCGGACCGCCGCGGGCGTGCTCCCCATGGCCGACCCGCGCCCCGGCGCGCAAGGAACCGGTGTTCACATGGCGGGATCCGCCGGGATGCATTCAAAGGTTTCCTTGCGCGCAGGAGGAAAGCTCAATAATATCCCGCGTTGTCCTGCCTCGGCTGCCATTCGGCTCAGGCCGGATGGCGTGCGCCGCGGGAATCCGGCGGTTCGGCGGATCGGGGGCTGCGTTCATGGTTAGGCCGGTGGTCGGCAGGGTGGTGCTTTATTCTTCGATCTGGTCGGCGGTTCTCGGCGCCGCCGGCATGGCAGGCATGAGCGATGCTGCCGGCTGCGGCCACGGCGAGGGGCGGGCGCGAGCGGAAACCGAAGCGGACGGCGGGGCCGGGCAATCGTCTCCTTGCGGCGGTCGGGATCGGCGACGCAATGAAGGCGAACCGCCGCGTGGAGCGGCTCCGGCGAAGCCGCCGGAGGATGGGAAATGCGACCCCGACGGCCGCCGCGAGATTTGTATCGGAACCGGTTCGGAGAGTACGCGACCGGAGCCCCCCCGCGGAGGCGGCGCGCCGCAAAATGCCATCGTCCCAGGCGCGCCCGCATGTCCTGTCCCGCCCAATAGGGAGATCGGCGCGCCTTCCGGGTCGGAACTCGGAGGTCCTTGCACCGCGGACATCCTTCCCGGCGATCCTCGAGGCCCGCCATACCGGTCCTGACCTTTCTCGTCCGCGCGGCCAAGCCGGGATCCGGCCGCAGCGGGCTTTCCCTTTTCGGCGATTTAGAGTTTTCCGTGGCGGAGGATAAAAGGCGATGGGAAATCTCAGGACGCTTGCGGTCGCCGTTCTCTCGACGATATTCGCCGCAGGGCTGCTCGGCGTACTTTTCTACAGCGCCGTCGCCTATTTCTGGCGGTGGGAGATGGCCGCGGCGCTGGCCGGCGTCGTAGCGACCTGCGTCGGATACGCGAAACTCGCGCGGCAGGAGCTTAAGGCGCACCTCGGCAAGATGATATTCATATTGCTCGCGGCTTCTCTGCCGGCGGCGACGTTCGTGCGCCAGGTGCTGACGGACTCCTACCCGCTCGGCAACGATCTGGCCGGCGGCGTGGAGCTCCTGTACCAGTTGAATTACGCTTCGCTGGACAAGAAGATCGAGTACGCGGCGTCCGAGCTCGACCGCTTGATCCGAGAGGGCGCCGAAGAGAAAGATATAAACCAGGCGCGGCTGGCGAAGCAGACGCTTGAGGCCAGCCGCAAGACGGCGCACGAGAAGGCCGCCGAGGTCGTTCGGCGGCGAGTTGACCCGACCGGCACAAAGGGGATACCGGTCACCACCTACGCCGGCGGCACGCGCATCCGGATACAGCTGCCCAAGGCTTCGCCGGCCGAGGCCGAGCGGATCAAGACGGCGATCCGAACGCAGGGCAACCTGACTTTCCACCTGGTCAACGACAGCGAGAAGGACATGCAGGACGCCAGGGCCGGCAAACAGGTGCCCGGCTACACGCTGATGTACAGGGAGAGGAAGAATCCCTACAACCCGAAAGACGTCGCGAAGGAGCCGATCCTCGTAAAGGCGCTGCACGAGATGGACGGTTCGCAGATAGCGCTGGCGGTAGACAGGTTCGGGGAGGAGGGACCCGAGGTCGGGGTGCGCTTCACCCCCGCAGGGGCGGCGAGGTTCGAGCAGTTGACCGGGGCGAACGTTGGCAAGCGGCTCGCGATAGTGCTCGACGGCCGCGTGGTTTCGGATCCGAGGATCAAGGAACGGATATCCGGGGAATGCCGCATAAGCGGAAGCTTTACCGTCGAGGAGGCGAAGGACCTGGCGGCCGTGCTTACGGCCGGCAGCCTGCCCGTGGAGGTGCAGCTCGAAAGCGAATACGTGATGGGGCCTTCGCTGGGCAGGGAATCCATCAGGAACGGCATCGTTGCCAGCCTCGTCGGGGCCGCCGCGGTCGTGGCTTTCATGGCGGCCTATTACGGGGTCGGCGGGATCGTGGCGACGATCTGTCTGCTCCTGTGCCTGTGCATGCTCGTCGGCGCCATGGGGTTCTTCAAGGCCACGCTCACCATGCCCGGCATCGCCGGCATCGTCCTGACTCTCGGCATGGCCGTGGACGCCAACGTCCTGATATGCGAGCGCATACGCGAGGAACGGGAGCGCGGCAGGCCGCTGCGCATGGCCGTCCAGGCCGCCTTCGACAGGGTATACGTCACCGTACTCGACTCCCAGCTCACCACCCTTGTCGCCGCGGTCATACTGTACTACCTCGGCAGCGGCCCTGTCCGCGGCTTCGCCGTTACGCTTTCGATCGGAGTGCTGGTGAGTCTCTTCGCCAACCTGTGGTGCTCGAGGGTGTTCATCGAGTGGTTGGTCCACAACGACATCGTCAAAGAACTGCGGTTCGCCAGGCTTTTCCCGAAGACGAACTTCGACTTCATGGGCGCCCGCAAGCCCGCGATGGCGGCGTCCCTGGCGGTCGTGTTGCTGAGCGCAGCCATATTCGCCGCCCGCCAAAAGGAAG
>CALKMO010000166.1 GCA_937991785.1 uncultured bacterium
TCGAGAAGGCGCACCCCGACATCTTCAACATACTCCTCCAGATCATGGAGGACGGCAAGCTTACAGACGCCTATGGCCGCCACGTGGACTTCCGCAACACCGTCCTAATCATGACCAGCAACGTCGGTGCCAGCGTAATAAAGAACCAAGGCATGCTGGGCTTCGGCAAGCAGTCCGGGGAAGCTACGTACGAGGAGATAAAGCGCAAGCTGATGCAGGAAGTGGAGAAGGAGTTCCGGCCGGAATTCATCAACCGCCTGGACGATGTAATCGTCTTCCGGCCTCTGACGAAGGATGACATACGGAAGATCGTGGACCTCGAAGTCGGCCACGTGGTAAAACGCTTGAAGGAACGCAACGTAGGACTGATCCTCTCCGAAGGCGCGAGGGAGTTTCTCATCGAGAAGGGATTTTCGCCGGACTTCGGAGCGCGGCCGCTAAGGCGCGCGGTCGAACGCTTTATCGAGGACGCTCTGTCGGAGGAAATCCTTCGCGGCAGAATACTGCCGGGCCAGAAGGTCGAGGCTGTAGTCAAGGAAGGTGGCGGATGTATCGGCTTCATCCTGTGCGAACCGGAACCCGCGACGGCCGGGACGGGAACCGAACCGAAGGCAACCGGATGACGCAGCCTCGGCCGGCCGCGACGCCGACGGCCGTCGGCGGCCGCTCCATCGTCATCGCCGCCTTTCTTCTATCCACCCGTTTTCCAGACGCGCTGCGAAGCGGTCGCGCGATTTATCTCTCGATGCATTATTCTCCGGTTTCAGCCGGATAGCGTCCGGCAGGAACGCATTTTCGACCTGCGGAAAAAACCAGCCGAGCGATAATATTCGATCCGGCGCACGGATGGGAAGCCGGCGTAGGAACGCAGGTTCCGCCGGACGAGAGAGACAGATTGGGAGAGGAAAGGAGGAGCGAACGTGCTTAGGCATCCCGACTACACCCGCATACGAATATGGCGGCTGGCCAGCCTTATGAAGCAGAAGATATATCGCGACAGGCGCAGGGCGGACCGCATCATGGCAAGCCCCAGAACGGGCAGGATATCCTACGAGGAAGCGATGAGACTTAAGTACAGGCCCGCGGAAATCGGCGAGCAGCTCGGCCCCCAATGGGCGACGTTTTGGTTCAAGGTCGAGGCAAAGGTGCCGCCGGAATGGAAAGGCGGCCGCGTGGATCTGATATGGGTCTCATGCAGCGAGGCTACATTGTGGATGGACGGACGGATCGTCCAGGGACTGTCGGTACCACAGATCAGACCCGATGCCGTCCTCGTCGAGAAAGCCAGGGGCGGAGAAAGGCTGCGCTTCGCGGTAGAGGTGGCGTGCAACCAGATGTTCGGCGCAGGCAAAAAACAATACGACTCGATAAGCCCCTTCGTCCTTGACCGCTGCGACATCGCCCTGTTCGACAGAGAGGCGTGGGAACTCTACCATGATTTCATCGTTCTGCAGGAACTCGAGAAGGAGCAGACGAAGGACCTGGACAGGACGTGGGGGGGCGAACTTCTGCGCGAGCTGAACCGGGTAGCTAACATTTACGATCCGGACGACAGGGAGACATGGGCCGAAGCCCGGAAGATACTCCGGCGCCTCTACTCGACGCGCAACGGTACGGTAGCGCACGAACTTTCGGCGATAGGACATGCCCACATAGATTCCGCCTGGCTCTGGCCCATGTCGGAAACGATCCGCAAGTGCGAGCGCACCTTTTCGGCGCAGATCGCCTATATGAGCGAATACCCGGAATACAAGTTCGCCTGCTCGCAGGCGGTGCAGTACCATTGGATGAAAGAACGCAATCCTGATCTATACGCGCGCATAAAGGAAAAAGTTGGGGCCGGGCAGTTCGTGCCGGTAGGCGGAACGTGGGTGGAGATGGACTGCAACATCCCGTCCGGCGAGTCGCTGGCCAGGCAGTTCCTGTACGGCCAGAAGTTCTTTCGGAAAGAGTTCGGCATAACGTGCAGGGAATTCTGGGAGCCGGACGTGTTCGGCTACAACGGGCAACTGCCCCAGATCATGCGCTTGGCTGGAATAAGCCGCTTCCTGACCCAGAAGCTGTCGTGGAACCGCTTCAACAAGCCGCAATACCACACGTTCAGGTGGCAGGGGATCGACGGCAGCGAAGTGCTCGCCCATTTCCCTCCCGCGGACACGTACAATGCCAAGTGCACGGTGGAGGAGATACGGAACAACGCGCGGGACTACAAGGAAAATGACCGGTCCCGCAACAGCATCCTCCTTTTCGGCTACGGGGACGGCGGCGGCGGCCCGACGAAGGAAATGATCGAGCGTCTCCTAAGGATGAAGGATCTGCAGGGGTTGCCGCGGGTGAGGATGCGGTCGAGCGAAGAGTTCTTCCGTAGGCTGGAGAAGGATACCGACGATTGGCCGGTGATAGCGGGGGAACTTTACTTCGAGTTTCACCGCGGGACGTACACAACCCAGGCGGCCGCCAAGCAGTTCAACAGGAAGAGCGAGTTTTTGCTGCACGACGTGGAATTCCTGGCCGTCTGCGCCTCGCGGCTCGCAGGAACGCCCTACCCGAGGATCGAGATCGAACGTCTCTGGAAGCTGCTGCTGTTTAACCAGTTCCACGACGTACTCCCCGGCTCGTCCATCGGGCTGGTGTACGAAGACAACGCCAAGGACCACGCAGAGATACGCAAGGCCGGGGAGGTTCTGAAGGCGGCGGCGCTGAATGCTATCGGAGGGAAGCGCGGGAAAATCCTCCAGCCGGCGAACACGATCGGCTTCGAGCGCAAGGAGGTCGCCGAACGTCCGGACGGAGGGCTGGTTTTCGTCGAGGTTCCGCCCTATGGCCTCGGCCGGATCGTCGAGGCCCCGGATCGTGTGTCGGTCGAGCGCCACGCCGGCTGCGTCGTGCTCGAAAACGCCGCGCTCCGAGCGGAACTTTCACCCGATGGCACCCTGAAAAGCCTTGCGCATAAGGGTACAGGCAGGGAATCGCTCGCCGGCCCGGGGAACGTAATCGAGATATACGACGACCGTCCCAACGAATTCGACGCATGGGACGTGGACCCATTCCATCTGGAGACCAGGAAGGAATGCCCGCCGGCCGAATCGTGCCGAATCGTCGAGGAAAGTCCCATGCGGGCCGCGGTGGTTTTCGAGCGAAGTATAGGGAAGGCCAGCACGATGCGACAGAGCGTGAGCCTGTCGGCCGGGGCGCGCAGGCTCGAATTCCACTCGGAGGTGGATTGGCGCGAATCGCACAAGATGCTAAAGGTCGCCTTCCCGGTCAACGCCCGCGCGATGAACGCGACATACGAGATGCAGTTCGGGTGCTGCGAGCGCCCTACGCACTACAGCACGCCGTACGACCTGGCCAGGTATGAGGTGCCCGGCCACAAGTGGGCGGACCTGTCGGAACACGGCTTCGGCGTATCGCTGCTGACCGAAAGCAAGTACGGGTACAGCACGTACGGCAACATCATGCGCATAAGCCTCCTCCGCTCGCCGAAGCACCCGGACGAGAACGCCGACATGGGCATGCACCGTTTCGCCTACGCGGTCTTCCCGCACGCGGGGGGCTGGCGCGAAGCGGGGCTGGTAGCCGAGGCGTTCCGATTCAACGTTCCGGTTTCGTGGGTAAAGGGCGAAGGGAAAGCAGTATCGTTCTTCAGTGTGGACGATCCCAACGTGGTGCTCGATACGGTCAAACTGGCCGAGGATTCCGATGCGATAGTCGCCAGGATGTACGAAGCGCATGGTGCAAGGGGCAGGGCGCACTTGGCATGCGCCTTCCCGTTCGTCCGTGCGTGCGAATGCAACATGCTCGAGGATGACGGGAAATCGCTGAAGGTTTCGGGCGGGACGGTCGAATTCGAGTACGGCCCTTACAAGATAATCTGCATCAAGTTGGTTAGGTAAGCGGTTCCCTGCCGCCCGCTGCCGGGCGACTGCGTCTGTCTGGGATCGCGGAATTCGGCGCGCCAATCGGTGCATGCGTAGGGTTGTCGCGGTTGGGGGCGACGGAACTCCGACGCGTATCGGCCGCGCGGAAAGGAAAATTGCCCGGCTATGGTCCGCTTTTTGGACGGGTTCGCGCTAGGATCTCGACGGAGGATACGGAAATGGGATTCGATCCGGATGCGATATGCGGCTCCGATGGTAAGAACGCCGCCGAAACAGAATCCTCGAAAGCCGGCGCCGTGGGCGCCGATATCGTCCCTGAGATGCGCCTGTCGCTTGCGGTGCGGGATCCCGAGATCATAGCGGAATTGTCCAGGCGGCCGGAAGGTGAGGATCGCGAACGTTACGCGCTTACTGCCCTGAAGCTCGGCCTGCTGGCCCTGCGGCACGCATCCGGCTTCGTGGATGCCGATGCCGTTCGTCGCGAGGGCGAACGGCTGATGGCCGGCATCGGGGAGCGGCTGGCCGGCCACGCCCAGCGTGTGGCGCTGGAGGTGGCCGAGGCGCTGAAGCGGTATTTCGACCCGTCCGCAGGGGAACTGCCCCAGCGTCTGGAACGCCTGCTTAAAAAAGACGGAGAGCTCGAATCGCTCTTGTCCCGCCATCTTGACGGAGACGCCTCCACCATCGCTAGGACGCTTGCGAAACATGTGGGCGAGGAAAGCCCTCTTTTCAAGATGCTCTCCCCCGATAGGTCGGACGGGCTGCTCGCATCCCTGGCGAAGACGATCGAGGCGGCCCTGGCCGTCCAGCGGGAACATATCCTGGGGCAGTTCTCTCTCGACCGCGAGGATTCCGCCCTGTCGCGCATGGCAAGGCAACTTGCGGATTCCGGTGGCAGGCTTCGGGAAGATCTGGCCAAGGACCTCGACAAGGTCCGCCGCGAATTCTCCCTCGACAACAAGGACGGCGCCCTTTTCAGGTTGGTCGAAGAGGTGACCAGGGCCCAGAAGATCATCGCCGCGGAATTTTCCAGGGATAACAAGGATTCCGCGCTCAGCCGCATGTCCGCCATGATGGAGGATACGGGCAAAAAGGTGGATTCAAGGTTGACGCTGGACGTTCCCGATTCGCCTCTCTCGAGGCTGCGCCGCGAGATGTGCGAACTTATAAGGGGGATCGAGGAAGCGAACTCGAAATTCCACGCCGACGTCAGGGCGGCGATGGAAAGCCTTAAGGCCCGGAAAGAGGAGGAGGCCAGATCAACCAGGCACGGAGAGAAGTTCGAGGATGCCGTAGGCGTGTTGATCGGGGAGGAGGCAGGCAGGATGGGCGATGCCTTCGAGCACGTAGGAGCGAGCCCGGGCCGGAAAAAAGGGTGCAAGATCGGCGACTACGCGATCGTGCTAGGCGATGAAAGCGCCGCTCCTGGCGCCCGCATCGTGATCGAAGCGAAGGAAAGAAAAGGCTATCGCTTGGACGATGCGCTAGAGGAAATAAGGGAAGCGAGGGAGAACCGGGACGCCGCATTCGGCATATTCGTGTTCTCCAAGGCATCGGCGCCTGGGAATATCCCGCCCATACTGCGGCGCGAACGGGATGTGTTGGTAGTATGGGACAGCGAAGACCGAGCGACGGATATATACCTGAAGGCTGCATTCTGGATCGCAAGGGCGCTGGCCGTCCGCGAGCGCAGGGAAAACGAAAAGCTAGGTATGGACATCTCCCGCATCGAGGGGTTGACGGAAAAGATGCAAAAGGATGCGTGCGAAATCGAAGCCATAATAAAACTGGCCGATGCGGTCGCGGCCAGGGGACAGGATATACGAACAAGGGCCGAAGCGATACGCCACAACATCGCCGGGGGAATCGAGATGCTCAAGAGGCTCACCGCAGATCTGCGCAGCTCTTCCGGCAGGGAGGCGTCCGGTGGGACCTAAGACCGTCCGCATGCGGCGGTCCGGCCGTCCGCTTCCCGATGTCACGGACGCGGAGGATCGGGCGTCTG